>JBIPND010000098.1:0-7750 GCA_044374015.1 Luteolibacter sp.
GTTGTTGAAGGCGGCAAAGAGCGTGTCCAGATTTTCGCTGGCATCGTGTTGGCTCGTGGCGGATCCGGCGTGAATGCCGCATTCACCGTGCGCAAAATCTCCTACGGCGAAGGCGTCGAGCGGGTTTTCCCACTCCACACTCCCCGGATCGCGAAAATCGAAGTCACCAACAAGGGCAAAGTCCGCCGTGCCAAGCTTCATTACCTCCGCGAGCGCGTGGGCAAGCGCGCCCTGCTGGTGAAAAGCGCCAACTGAGCCATTCATTCCACCGTTTTCCTCAAAACGCCGCCTCTGTCTCAGGAGCGGCGTTTTGTTTTTGGCGGCACACGTGATTTCCGCTTTCCGGCTGAAGCAGTCCACGCCAAGTTGCCGCCGTGCGCGTTCCCATCCCCGTGGTCCTTTTACTCATCATCGCCGTCGTCGGGGGTGTTTGGTGGAATGGCACGCGCGGCAAGGATTTCCTGACGCCGCCAAGTGCGAAGGAATTGCGCGATGTCCGAACCCGGGTGGAGTCGTCGTTTCCACAAGCGGCCGAATTCGATGATGCAATTTCCGAACCCGTCGCCCGCGCCGAACCGGAACCACCGACAGCCGTCGAGCCGCCAAAACCGGAGATCGACCTCGGAGATCCGGAAGCCTCCCCGGAATTGACGGAATATGCCGATCGATCACCCGAAGGTGCCGCGCACCTGATCGCACTGGCGATGGCACTTGAAGAGCGGGGCCATTTTCAACGCGCGCTTTTGGCTTGGGAGCGGGTGATCGACCTCACCAAACCGGATGCGGATCAGACAACGACCGCCGTTTCCGCGATCAAACGGCTCCGCCCGACCCTGCCCGATTGGAACACGGACCCCTCCAAGGCGATCGCCATCGCCCTCCACGGCGGCACCGGCCGGACCATGGCGAAATCCCTCACCCCCGTGCTCGAACAAGCCGCCCGCGACCTGGAAAAAGCCTCCGCCGGAATCCTTAAAGTGACCACCAAAGTCACCGCCGCGAAGAGCAATCTGAGTGCCAAAGGTCCAACTCCGGTCGCGCTCTGGCTGACAGGGCCCGCCAAGACGGCGCGCTCCACCGAAGTGCTGTCGGTTACGGTCGAATCTCCGCAAGTCCTTCATCAGGAGGTTCTCACCACCGTTTTCCAGTTGGTCCGCAACCACCTCAACCAGAGCACCTCCTACACCACGCCCGCCGCCCTCGCGGAACAGGAAAATCCCCTCGAAGCGCTGAGCTACCGGTTCACGCGTTTGGGTTGGAGCGAGTTCGCCACCCACCTCAATCTGCCTGTCGAAAAAACTCCGCCTGCTGCGAAAAAACCCTAATTTCCCCAGCCTTTCCGACGTTTTTACTCAAGAGCGGTTGCGAAACTCCCAACGCGCCTCCATTTTCTATCATGACGCTCCTCCGAACCGCCACTCTCCTCGCTGCCGGCGCTTGCGCCGCGCTGGCGCAGGAGCGCGCCCCGGTCGAGCCGAAATCACTGCCGGCACCGGACCAGGAAGTGGCCCCGGTGACCCCCACGGTGGAGAAGCTTGGTGATAACCGCTACCGGATTGGAAAAATCCTCCTCGATCAAGCCAAACGGGAAATCCGGGTGCCGACGAAAGTCAACATGCAGGAAGGCTTACTGGAATTCCTGCTGGTTCACGAAAACGGCAAAATCCACGAATCGCTGTTGCTGACCGATATCTCCCCCACCCATCTCAATCTCGCATTCACGCTCCTGCGCTACCCGCCATCGCGCGAACTTTACGCGCTGCCAAACGACCATGGCGGTGAATCCAACGACTACCCCGAAGTGCCCGTCGAGGTGAAAACCGGCGCCCGCATCCGCATCGAGGTGGAATGGCAGGACGGAAAAGCCCTCCGCCGCCTGCCCGTCAACGAGTGGATCCAACATGTGGTCAAAACCACCTCCATGCCCGCCGGACCCTGGGTCTATGGCGGATCTGAATTCCACGACGGCAAATACGCCCCCGAACTCAGCGGCGACCTCATCGCCATTTTTGTCAGCGCCGCCGCGATCATCAACTACCCGGGCGACGACAACCGGGACGACACCGTGTGGGCCAGTTATCCAAAACGCGTGCCCGCAGAAGGCACCGCCGTCACCCTGATCGTCAGCCCGTTTTCAACCGACCAACCGCTCCAGAAACCATGAAAATCCTGTCCGTACTCGCCATCCTCGGCACCACCCTCACCAGTGCCACCGCACAAACCGCGAACCGCTACGAATCCGTCAAACAGGAAATGCGCCAGTCAATCGCACGCGGCAACGCCTGGCTCCAGTCCCAACAGAAACCCGAGGGCTTTTGGGACGATCCCCAACTTCCCGCCTTCACCGCACTCGCCCTGACAGCCGCCACCCGCGACCCGAATCTCGACCACAAAGCCCCCTTCCCCGCGCACATCGAGAAGGGCTACAACTGGCTTCTCCAACAACAAAAAGAGGACGGTGGCATCTACAACCGCGGCCTGTCCGTTTATAACACCGCCACCGCGCTGACCGCGATGGTCGCCGCCGCCCGCGAAACCTACGAACCCGCGATGGTGCGGGCGCGCAAGCACCTCATCGACAACCAATGGGACATCGGCCAGAAAAAGGAAAACGACAATCTCAACGATGGCGGCATCGGCTATGGCTCGAAAAACGACCACACCGACATGTCCAACACCTATCTCGCCATCGAAGCGCTCGCGCTCTCCAAAAAGATCATCGACGACGGCCAGCACGGCGACCAACCGGACCTCGATTGGGACGCCGCCATCACCTTCCTCTCCCGCTGCCAGAATCTTGAGAAAACCAACGATCAAACCTGGGCCTCCGACGATGCGAAAAACAAAGGCGGTTTCATCTACGCACCCGGCCAGTCCAAAGCCGGCGAGGACCAGCTGCCCGACGGCCGCACCGCGCTGCGTTCCTATGGCTCCATTTCCTATGCCGGTCTATTGTCCTTCATCTATGCCAAGCTCAGCCCGGAAGATCCCCGCGTCATCGCGGTGAAGGAATGGCTCGGGAAAAACTACACCCTCGATGAGAATCCCGGCATGGCCGGACAAGGGCTTTACTATTACTATCAGACCATGTCCAAGGCGCTCTCCGCCGCCGGCATCGACAACCTCAAACTTGCCGACGGCACCGAAGCGGATTGGCGCAAGGACCTCGCCTCGAAACTGCTAGCCAGCCAGCGCGAGAACGGCTCGTGGGTCAATGACAACGGCCGCTGGATGGAGTCCAACCCGGTGCTCGTCACCGCCTACACCGTGATGTCCCTCGCCCAAATCTACGATTCCATTCCGGAAAAATGAGGGGCGTCCCTTCCGCAGGCAGAGCCCCTACCTCAGCGCGTCTCGATCAAACTAAAGACCGCTGGCAAGGCGACTGCCTGGGAAAAGAAAATCCGCGGCCGTCATTCATCGACGCTGTCCATGTGCTTGCGGAACCACTCCGCGCTGAGCCGGGCCACATGCTCAAGCTTGCCGCGCTCTTCAAACAAATGCGTGGCACCCGGAATGTTCCACATTTCTTTTTCACAATGCAGCTTCGCGAGGGCTGCCTGGTTGAGTTCGATGACGGTTTCGTCGAGTCCGCCGACGATCAACAACGTCGGACACTGGACTTTTGACAACGCCTCTCCCGCCAAGTCCGGTCTGCCACCGCGGGAAACCACCGCCGCCACCCGGTCCTCCATCACTGCGGCAGCCAACAAGGCCGCGCCACCGCCGGTGCTCGCCCCGAAGTAGCCGATTTCCAGCTCCCCAAGTTCCGGATCGTCCTCCACCCAGCGCGTGGCGGTGAGCAAGCGCTCGGCCAGCAGCTCGATGTCGAAACGGAACTCGGAAGTCGTCATATCCTCTTCCTCCTCTTGGTGGGTTAGAAGGTCGAACAACAAGGTTCCCAACCCCGCTTCGCGGATGATTTGGGCGACGAAACGGTTGCGCGGACTGTGGCGACTGCTGCCGCTGCCATGGGCGAACAGGATCAGTCCCGGCGCACCGGCCGGCAGATTCAACTCTCCATAAAGAGTCACGTCCCGCGCAGGAATGTGCAGCAGGGGAATGTGCAACGGGCTTGCACGCGAGAGATAGGATTTCATGGTGGCTAAGTTAGGGATGCGAGTATTTCCGTCCGGGTTCACCCGCGAGCTCTCGAACGCCGTCCTCCCGGCGAAAACGAGCGGTTTCCCGCGTGATCGGCTCCTCCGCCTCGGGTTCCGGGGCCTGCGCGAGCCCTCCGGGTGCCGGACCTTGAAGTGAGGTCACACCAGCCAGATGCGGCCGCGGTTTTTGATTCCGGCGTTCCAGCGATTCGAGCGCCTCTTTGGTGTAGCGGGTCCAAGGCACCACCCGCAGACGGGCGTCGGGGATGGGGCACCCGGTCATTTGGCAAACCCCATAAGTGCCGTCCAAGATGCGTCGCAGCGCTTCGTTTACCTCATGAATCGCATCCTCCTCCTGAGCCAGAATTCCGAGCGTTAGATCGTGGTTGAATTCATCCGCCGCGTGGTCCGCCCCATCGCCGCCCGATGCTTTGAGCGGCAGCGTGCTCGCGGCAAGTTGCCGCGCCCGATCCGCCAAAAGACTCTCGCGGATCGCTTGCAGTTTCAAATAATGCCAATGCCATTGCTCCGAAATCTTCCCGGCAGCGTGTTTGTGGTGTCTTAATTTCATGAGGGTCATCATCACACTTGCAATCCATGCTCCCCCCGGCATTCCGGCCGGGTTTCCATCAGGAGGGAAGTGACCAAGTGCCGTCACTTCCAAGTGCCACAATCTCCCAAACCGGAGGCTCCGTCTATCCGTCGCGCCGCAATCATCACCCGCGCATTCACCACAATTTGGCGTACGCGATCCCACCCACAGGCAACCGACCGCCGAGTGGGCACATTCCGGCGTGACTCTGGGCGTGGCCCTTTGCATGTTCCCGCACGTGACTGATACGGATTCGCTCAACCACCGATTTGGCGGCATCGCCCGGCTTTATGGCCGCGCGGCGCTGGAGCGTTTCATGAGGGCTCGGGTGGCGGTGATCGGTGTGGGTGGCGTGGGATCCTGGGCGGTGGAATCGCTCGCCCGCTCCGGCATCGGGCACCTGACCTTGGTCGATTTGGATGAAATTTGCGTGACCAACGTGAACCGCCAGCTACACGCGATGGACGGCCAAATCGGCCGACAGAAAACCGAGGCGATGGCGGAACGGGCGATCGCGATTCACCCAGGCTGCGAAGTGGTGATCATCCCGAGGTTTTTCAACGAAAAATCCGCGGCGGAAATTCTCGACGCGGGATTCGACGCGGTGATTGATGCGATCGATTACGCCCGTCACAAGTCGCTGCTGGCCGCCGAGTGCCACCAGCGGAAAATCTACGCCGTCACCTGCGGCGGTGCCGGCGGCCGGCGGGATCCGACGCGAATCCGGGTGACCGACCTCGCCTATAGCGGCATGGATCCGCTGCTGCTGCAACTGCGCCGCGGCCTGCGCAACGATTACGGATTTCCCAAAACTCCGCGCAATCAGGATCCGGTTCTGTTCGGCATCGATGCAGTGTATTCCGACGAGGCGCCTTACTATTCCCACTGCGACGGCACAGTTTCCAAGACCGCACCGGAGGAAATCGCGCTGCGGCTCAATTGCGCGTCCGGGTTTGGGTCGGCATCCCACATCATCGCCAGCTTCGGGTTGATCGCTGCCGGAAGGGTGCTGGAAAAGTTGGCGACGGAGGGATGACAGCCGTCGGTCGTTGGCCGCAGCCACGAAAAAAGCGACCCGAAGGCCGCTTGAT
The DNA here is from genome assembly GCA_044374015.1 of Luteolibacter sp. GTDB lineage: Bacteria > Verrucomicrobiota > Verrucomicrobiia > Verrucomicrobiales > Akkermansiaceae > Luteolibacter. The sequence continues at coordinate 5,787 of JBIPND010000098.1, forward strand.
TCTTAAATGGAGGCGGTGACGCTTTACAGACCCTTTTTCGAGAGGCGGGTGCCGGCGGTTGCGCCTTGGCGGGCCTTGAACTTCGGGTTGGATTTGCAAATCACGTAAACCGTTCCTTTGCGCTTCACAACTTGGCAATCTGCGTGGCGGCGTTTTGCGGAGGCGAGGGATGAGAGAACTTTCATGACGTAAATGAGTTGAAATTGACCGGACGAAGGAGCCGCCGGGGCGCGAAAACTACCCACCCGACCGCGCATGTAAAGCCATTTCTTATCACAAATGTTTCTCCCGCAGACGGGAAATACCCTGCAAACGGATGACCGCACCCACCGGGGCGTCTAAAAATCGCCAAATCATTTAAGAAACCCGTAATTTTACTTTTCCAAGGTCTGCCGAAAACGTATGCCACAGCCATGAAATTGCTCATCGTAATCGTCGTGGCGCTGACCCTGAATTCCTGCAACACGGCCATCGGCATCGGCCGGGACACCAAGCAGGGTTACCAGTGGACCAAAAGCAAGATCCAGGGCCAAGGCGGTGGTGGCGGCGGCGATTCCTATGACGATTCGGGCGCACCGGTGTATTGATACTCGTCTGGCACTTGGCGATTCGCGAAATTTCCGGTTTCGCAGGCGCTGCCGCTCTGCTTCCATGCACAAGTGACGTTTGCCAGTAAAATCACCATTGTCCGGATCTGCCTGGTTCCGGTGTATGCGTTGTTGGCGATATGGTATGGACAAACGGTCAAAAACGGCACCCCCGACGAGGCGCTTCGTTGGTGGGCGCTGGGCGTTTTCATCACCGCGGCGGCGAGCGACGGCATCGACGGCTGGGTCGCACGGCACTTCAACCAGATTTCAAAATTCGGCGCCTTCATCGATCCGATCGCCGACAAGGCACTCCTCCTAACAGGTGTGATCACTCTGACGATCGTCGACTGGGGCAAGGACGGCTGGGGCTTGCCGCTGTGGTTTGCGGTGATCGTGATTTTGCGGGATTGCATCATCCTCGGCGGCATCAAGATCCTGTATTGCAATCATCGCGAGGTGAAAATCGTCCCGCATTGGACAGGCAAGATTTGCACCATCACCCAGATGGTTGCGATTGGCTGGGTGATGCTCAAGGTGGTGGATTACCCGCCGTTCTATCCGTGCCTCGCCGCCGGAATTTTCACGATTTGGTCGAGCATCGCTTACATCCGTCAAGGGTGGGAGATTCTTCAGGGACGCGCCGCGTAGAGGATCGTCGGGCGAACAAGGTTCGTTTGACATGACTGCCGTGATTGTGTCTCGAGTTTGGACAGACGCCTCCGGCAAAACTCCATTCAAGGATCAAACCTTGACCCGCAGATCCCTAACACTCCAAAGCAACCCCGCCGCCGGCGCGCCATTCCCCCGCATCCGCCGCGCGCCGTCCCTGCGCTTCGCCGAAAATCGCTCCCGCGCCGCCGCAAACGCCTCGTTCACAAATTCCTTGCTCCCGATCACCGCGCCATCCGTGAAATACCTCACCCGGCATCGCAGCATCGCTGCCAGCCCCAAATCCGGCAGCACCGTCCCGTTCGCCGCCACCTCCAGCGCCTCCACCGTATTCAGCTGCGGCCGCACCACGCCTTTATCCACCTCCGCCCGACCGCTCTTGCGGTCCAGTGCCAACCCCATCGTCCGCCGATAAATCCGCGACACCTCCTTCCACCGCTCCGCCTCAAAACCCGCGCCTTGATGGCTCATACACGCCCGAACCAGCCCTTCCCGCGCCTTCTTACCATTCCCCTTGGTCCCGCCGCCCACCGCCTCCCCGTAGCTACTCCAACGATACTCCGCCGGATCTGCCACCATCCCCGCCCGCACCGGATTGAGATCGATGTAAGCCGCCATCGTCCGCGCCGCGACCCCGCTTTCCACGATCACGCTCTTGTAGCGCTCCTCCCACAAAGTCCCACTGCGTTGGTGAGTCCGGTTGAA
>JBIPND010000077.1:0-8460 GCA_044374015.1 Luteolibacter sp.
GCCGCGCGCCAGGCGATTTTCGACGGCATGAACTGGCTGGGCCTCGACTGGGATGAAGGCCCGGAAAAGGGCGGGAATTTCGGCCCCTACTATCAGAGCGAGCGCCGGGAAATCTACGACGCGTGGTTCCAGAAACTCGTCGATGCCGGTCGCGTTTACGAAGACGGCGGCGCGTGGCGGTTCCGTTTCGACCGCAAGCCGGTCACCATGCACGACCTGGTTTGCGGCGAGGTCACCATCGATTACCGCGACGAATCCAACACCCCCGACATGGTGGTGAAGCGCTCGGACGGCTCCTATGTTTTCCATTTCGTCAACGTGGTGGACGACCTTGAAATGAAGATCACCCACGTCATCCGCGGCGAGGATCACCTGATGAACACGCCCAAGCACCTGCAACTCATCGAAGCCTTCGGCGGGGTCGCTCCGAAATACGCGCACATCCCGCTGATCCTCAATCCGGACGGCTCGAAGATGTCAAAACGCGACGAGGGCGCGGCCGTCGGCGACTATCCGCGCCAGGGATTCCTGCCGGCGGCGGTGGTGAATTTCATCGCCCTGCTAGGCTGGAACTCCAAAACCGACCGCGAAATCTTCACCCTCGCCGAACTCGCGGAAATCTTCTCGCTGGAAAACGTCAACCGCTCGCCCGGTCGTTTCGACCTTGAAAAATGCAAGTGGGTGAACCAGCAGCACCTGCAGTCGGTGGATCTTGAAACCTTCGCCGCAGCGGCAAAACTGTTCGTCGAGGCGGCCGGACTGCCGGTCCCGGAAAACTATCAGGCGGTGATCGCGGCGGTGAAGGACAAGGTCCGGTTGTTCAGCGATGTCCCGGCGGCGGTGGATTTCCTGCTCGCGGATGAGTTCGTTTACGACGACGAAGCCGTCACCAAAGTGCGCGCAAACGCTGCCGCCGCTGGCCTTCTAACGAACCTGGCTTCCGCCTTCGAAACGATCCCCGAATGGTCCGCCGATGCGGCGAAAGCCGCGCTCAGCGAAACCGCCGTCGCCGCCGGCGCGAAACCGGGACAACTGATGTTCCCGCTGCGCGTCGCCCTATCAGGCCGTGGCCACGGGCCGGATCTGGGAGATGTCCTCAACCTGTTGGGCAAGGACCGCTGCGTGGCCCGCGTCCGCAAATTCGCACAGCAACTCGGATGAAGGAAGTTTACACCCTCGATGATCTCGCCTCGCGCGAGCTGCTGGACGCCGGTGCTGACAAGCCCGCGAAGCTTGCGGTGATCGGCCATCCGATCGCCCATTCCGCCTCGCCGCGCATGCACCAGCCCGCGCTGGATGCCGCGGGCATCGATGCGCGTTACATCCGTCTCGACATCGAACCCGGCCAGGTGGCGGAAGCGTTCGCGCGGATGCGGGCGCTGGGCTTCGTCGGCTGCAACGTCACCGTGCCCCACAAGCTGGAGGCGATGGAATGCTGCGAAGTGCATCCGGAAGCCCGAGCTCTCGGCGCGGTGAATACGATCCGCTTTGATCCCGATGCCAGCCACGGATTCAACACCGACGGCCCCGGCTTCATGCGCGCGGTCGAGGATGTTTTCGGCGTCGCCCTTTCGTCATTGCGCGTCGCCATCGTCGGCGCGGGCGGGGGTGCCGGCCAGGCGATCGCCACCCAGTGCGCGATGGCCGGTGTGGCCAAACTGCTGGTCGTGAACCGCAGTCCGGAAAAGTTAGGCCCGCTGGTGGAACGCTTGAAAACCCATGGGCGTGAAACGGAAATCGTCGCGCTTTCCTTCGACGATCCGGCGTTGGCGGAACACTGCCTCGGCTGTGATCTGATCGTCAACACCTCGTCCGTCGGCTTGAAACCCGGCGATCCATCGATTCTGCCCAGTGCGTGTCTGAAAAAGGAGCACTTGGTCTATGACACCATCTATCAGCCGCCAGTAACACCCTTGCTCGCGACGGCGGATACCATCGGTTGCCGCACTGCCAACGGACTTTCGATGCTCATCCATCAAGGCGCGCTGGCGTTCCAACATTGGTTCCCCGGCTCCGACCCGCTGCCGGTGATGCGCGCCGCGCTGGCGGGGAAACGTGAGTGCTTCTGAAATAAGGAGGGTGGACATTCTGTCCACCAAGCCAATGGGACGGGCAAGAGAAGCGCGTAGCTCTCAAGCCTTGCGCCCCCCATTGGCCACATGACAGGAATGTCGATTTCCCCCAGCTGACAAAGACGCGTTCCGGAGCGAATGAATCAGCTTGTAGCGTCGCTCTATGAGCGTCGAAGCCATTGAGGAGCCGAAGTTAGGATTGTTTTTGTCCGCCCAAGTGGTGGGTGCGCCTGTCGCTTCAAGGAGTGTGGGCGTCTCGCTCATTACTGGGCGGTTAAGAATTTTTTAACCGCAGATGAACCCAGATGAACGCAGATAAAGAGGGATTTTGATCGATTCTCATCTGCGTTCATCTGCGTTCATCTGCGTTCATCTGCGGTTCATTTTACTCTTCACGGGTCTAAACCATCGCGCTCTGCAACGCGCTTTCCAGTGCGCCGCCGCCTGATTTCCCTCTTTCCCTTGGAAGCCGTCTTAGAAACTAAAGATTCATAAGATTCGTCTGATTCGTCTGATTCGTGGTGCCAAAATGTTTTTCATTCACGGCATCTGGCCTGCCCGAGGATGCCACCGCTGTCTTCGGCAAGGACGCGCTGAATTTGTCGTAAACCGAGTGACGGTTCCCAGTTTGACATCAAATTGCTGGCGTCGCAGATTTTCCAGCATGACAAAGACGCCGATCCGAGTCCCGGAGGAACTCTTGCGCGACATCAAATCGTTCGCCAAGGCCCGGGAGTGGTCGCTCGCCGAAACCTTCCGCCGTGGAGCCGAGCTTTTGCTGGAGGTCTATGACACGAATCCTCGCCCCCCGGGCACGCCTTGGAAACCGCCCGCTTCGGCGACGCTTGGCTGGAAAGGCCTCACCCCCGAGCCACTTCGCGACGCCGCCTTCCAAGACGCGGATCCGATCCTCCACACGCCATGAAGGACTTCCACGACTGCGGATTCAAAGAACTCTGGAATCCGCTCGCCGCCGGTTGATCCGCTCCGCCCACTCCACGGGATCCCACCGTCGTTGCCAGGCGGATCGAAGAAAAGGGTTGGTCCGGTGTCTTTGCCTTGGCCAAAGCGCGTCACCTCGTCCTCCACCATCCCCCGACAGCGGCCCGCTCCGCTGACTTCCAAACGGCTTGTAGCGTCGCTCCATGAGCGTCGATGGGAATGGATCGAGCGAAGGCTCCACACGCTCCCCGCAGACAATCACCCATTCCCGGCTTGCCAACCGGAGTTCGGTGTGGAGTATCCAGCCGCATGTTTCTTTTTCATCTGAATTCGACCCCGATTTGATTCAGTGCTTCCTCTTCCCAGAATCAATTTGCGGAGTTGGAGGCAGTGGGGGCCGCAATTCCATCCTTGGACTTCCGAAATTTCACCCCATCTTAATTCCCGAGCGCTCCGACATTGACACCAAACGCAAAAACTGTTCAAAAGAACTCCTGAATACTACTCTTCCAACCTTTGTCGATTTCTTTGCCGGCAGCGGCCTTGTTACCCAAGGAGCCAAGCACGCCTGCACTCCCGTCTGGTCGAACGACATCTGCCCGAAGAAGTCCGCCATCTACACCGCCAACCACGGTCCCGGCCATTTCCACCTCGGCTCCATCGAGCAGGTCAGTGGCAGCTCCATTCCCCAAGGCGATATCGTCTGGGCCAGCTTTCCCTGCCAGGACCTCTCCCTCGCGGGGAAGATGGGCGGCCTCGCCGCCTCCCGCAGCGGTCTTTTCTGGGAATGGCTCCGCGTCCTCGACGAGATGCCCGTCAAACCCGCCGCCATCGCCCTCGAAAACGTCGTCGGCCTTCTTTCCGGCAATGGCGGCGGCGATTTCCGCCTTCTTTACCAGGCACTCCGCGACCGCTCCTACAAGGTCGGCCCCATGCTGCTCGATGCCCGCCTCTGGGTCCCCCAATCCCGCCCCCGCGTCTTCATCGTCGCCGTCCAGGATCACCTCGACACCACCGCCCTCGAAGACCACGGCCCTAACTGGCTCCACCCCGACCCCGTCCTCAAAGCCATCGCCCCGCTCGATGACATCGTCTTCTGGGCCATGCCCCGCCCCACCAGGCGCCCCAAGACGCTCACGGATCTCATCGACTGGGACGCCCCCGTCTTCAACGAGGAACGCGCCGCCGCCCTCATCTCCCTCACCGCCGCAAAACATCGGGACCTCCTCGACAAACTCCCGCCCGACCGCCGTGCCGCCTTCCCCGGCTACCGCCGCACCCGGCAAGGCAAACAAGTCCTCGAACTCCGCTTCGACGACCTTTCCGGCTGTCTCCGCACCGCCGAGGGCGGCAGCAGTTGCCAATTCCTCCTCCTTCACGACGCCGGAGAGTGGAAAGCCCGCCTCATCACTCCCCGTGAAGCCGCCCTCCTCATGGGAGCCCCGCGATCCTACAAACTATCTAAATCCTACAACGAGTCCTACAACGCCATGGGCGACGCCGTCGTCGTCCCCGTCGTCAAGCACCTCGTCGATCACCTGCTCGTCCCTCTTACCCAAGTTCATGCCCAACGAACTCCCAAAGCAACTCCGAGAGTTCGCCTCATCGCATAAGTTTCTCGGCAGCAAGGGACCGCTCTGCGTCGCCCTCGTCATCACCCGCATGGCGGTGAAGCAGGGCCTTCCCCTTGATGCAGAAAAACTCGTCACTGCCGCCCAAGGACAGGTTCTCGGGCTGGGTAAAGGAGCCGTTCAAGCCATCCTCAAGGATTACGGAATTCCCAAAGTCCTGGCCGCAGAAGGAGGACGCACCAGCCGTGGCAGCATGGGAAACATGCAGGACTACGTCGCGTTCTTGAACAAACAGGCGAATCGTCCCGGCTTCGATATCAAACAGGTTGAAAGCTGGTGGATTGATCGGGTTCGCGATTTCTTCGAGTCATCCCCGCTGAAGCTGAAAGTCGATACCGGCTCAACCCTCAAAGCATGCCTCACCGGCATTTTCGAAGAAGCCATACGCCGTCAAAGCGAGAACCGCGGATCCACTGTCCTCGGAGCCGTCATGCAGCACCTCGTCGGAGCAAAACTTGAAATACTCTACCCGGATCAAACCATCAAACACAGCGGCTACTCCGTCGCCGACTCCCCCACCGGTCGCTCCGGTGACTTCGAAATCGGTGATTGCGTGATCCACGTCACCACCGCTCCCTCCACGCTTCTTCTCCAGAAATGCATCAATAATCTCGACCGCGGACTTCGTCCCCTCGTCATCTCCACTAACACCGGTGCCGCAATGGCCGAAACCCTCGCCGACCAAGAAGGGATGAGCAAACGGATCGAGGTTTTGGACATCACCCAGTTCCTCGTCGCAAACATGCTTGAATGGACCTCATTTGATGGCAGCCGGAGACGCAATACCTTCGAAGAACTTATCGCCCGCTACAATGTCATCGTCGAAGCATGCGAGACAGACCCGAGCCTTAAAATTGAGGTAGCCTAATGGCTTAGCTTAGAACGAAAATGCGTGCTCAAACGAAATCTGCTAAGACAAAGAGAAAGTCACCTCGTAAACCTGATGCGCCTCCAGACACCGTAGCGATTCGAAAATGTATCCGCGATTTTCTTAGTTCGGAGAAGTTCGAAGAGAAGTCGCTCGGAAGCTGGCAATGGGGAATTTACGCATTCTTCGATTTTGATGGAGAGCCGATTTATGTAGGACAAACACGAGAAGGTATTTCGGCTCGAATCGGCAGGCACCTGACGGGTCAGCGGAGTGATGCTGTCGCGAAAAATGTTCTCGATCCCTTTGAGGTGGAAAGCATTCGTGTCTGGCCTCTGGACCTTAGGCATCTCGCGGAGAAGGGGCTGACTAAGAAGGGTAATGAAAGTTATAAAATGACCCCTAAACTTGTCTCCTATCTGGATAGCGCGGAGCGAGCCGTGTATGACGATCTCATTGCTGCCTCAACATTTAAGGCCATCTTGAATGAAAAGCCTCCAGCAAAAGGCGAGTCGGTCAAACTCAATAAGCCGTTCATCCGAAGCATTATCCCCGACGAATTAAGAGCCCATAGGCAGCATCCGGATGTTCGCATTGCCCGACGAGCTGGAACGATAGCGGCACTTGCCAGAGTGATCAGTGAGCGGGAAATCGATGTTGGTCTTCGCAACGTCCTATTGTTGCAGTGTAGTCGATTAGAGCGCTTGGCAGAAAGTCGCTTGGCAGGTTTTGGGCTTCCAAAGAGCGAGGGGTATTCCGAGAAAGACGGTGAGAAGTATACCAAAAGGTAGCGTGCATCAACGGCGGGCTGTCCCCGCTTCCGGATATCGATGAGGCCTGATACCACCAAGCTCTGCTGTGACTCGAAGCAGGATGTGATTTGGAAGATGGAAAGCGAAACGCCGAGGACGCAAAGTCCGCGGAGTAAGACGCGGAGCAGACCAGACTGCTGAGGTTCTCCGCGCCCCTCTCCGCGAACTCTGCCTCAGTAAGTGATGATCGCGTGGACCGGGTGGGGGACCAGCTTGCTGCGGCCTTGGAGAAAGCCCAACTCGATGAGCACGGAAATCCCGACGATGTTCGCGCCGAGTTCGTCGAGCAATTTCACCGCCGCGGCGGCGGTGCCACCGGTGGCTAACAGGTCATCGACGAGCAGCACCGACTCGCCCGGGTGGATCGCATCCTCGTGCAGCTCGATGATGGCTTCACCGTATTCGAGCGAGTAGGCGGTTTGGCGGGTTTTCCACGGGAGTTTGCCCTTTTTCCTAACCGGGACGAAGCCTGCGCCGAGGCGGTCGGCGACGGCGGCGGCGAAAATGAAGCCGCGGGCGTCGATCCCGACGACCTTGTCGATTTTCACGCCGCCGGTCGTGGCACAGAGCAGGGCGATCGACTCGCGGAAAAGTTTTCCATCCGCGAGCACGGGGGTGATGTCCTTGAAGATGATGCCCGGTTTCGGGAAATCCACCACATCACGGATGGCGGCACGGAGGGAGGCGGCTTTCATGTTAGGCGGAGGCTATGCGCTGCGGACGGTGATGGGAATGGTTAAAAACCGTCACGCGGTTTTTCCGTCGGCCTTGGGCTTGCGGAACTTCGGCGGCGCGGGCGTTTTGTCGGGTACGACTTTCTCGATCGATTCGATCAACACCCAGCCGCGGGTCTTGGTGGCGAAGGCGACGTAGGCCCAGTCCCCGGATTCGCGGATCACTTCGCACAGCGAGCCGGGTGGCGCGTCGATGACTTCGGGCGAAGTACGAGCGGCGTCGGCATGCAGCACGGCATTTTCGGTGATGATCACCGCTTGCCGTGCGACGGGCGCGAACTCGGAATCATTCGGGAAATAACGCCAGCCTAGCAGCCCGACCGAAGCGATCAGTGGACCGATCACCAGCGCGCTGATCGCCAGCATGCGGACTCGCGCGCCGCTGCGGGTGGCCGGAAAAACCAGCAGGGCGAGGGCGCAGAGCCACAGTCCGCCCCACAGCATGCCTTGCCAGGCGGACAGCGGAAACTTGGTGAGCGCATATTGGTATTCCGGGCGCTGGACGGTGATCGCGCCGTATTTGCGCTCGATGAAACGCAGGTTCTGGCGCGATTCCGCATGGATCGGATCCCTAACAAGGGCACGGCGGTAGAACAACGCGGCATGCCCCGGCGAGCCCGAGCGATAGCAGGCGTTGCCGATGTTGTAGAGCGCGTCGGCGGATAGAGTTTCGTATTCGCCGGCGCTGAGCCAGAGTTTGATGGCGTCTTCGAACTTTGCGGCGCCGTAGGCCTCGATCGCCTCGGTGGAAATGTCGGCGGCGCGCGCGGGCGTGGAACCGATCGCTAACAGGGCGGCGGTGAGGCAGACGGCCGCCGCCTTGCGCAGGGTTTTCAAGATGGTCCCGCGGCGTTTCTGATCCAACACGGACTGGGGTTTTTCCGCCCGAAAACACACCGCGTCGCGCTCGGCGAGGATCGCTTGAATTTCCGGCGACGCATTCCCGCCGAGCCATGATTCGATGTAGCTGCCGGTAGCCTTGAGGAAATCCACATCCGCCGCCGGGTTGTTTTTTTCGATCAGCCGCAGGGCGTTGATCCGCGCCTCGCGCGCAGGATTCTTCCGGAAGTGGTGGGCGAAGCGCATCCAAAACGCCTTGGCGATCAAAACCAGCGCGAGCAACGCGCCCAATGCGTGACCCGCCCACTGCGGAATCGAGGGTGCGGCCGGCAGGGTTAGTTGCGCGGTTTTCATCACTCCAAGAATGTCGGTCATCCGCTCTAACGGCAGCGGCAGCGCCAGCACCGTGGCTTCGGCCATCGCACTAACCGCCGCTCCCGGCACCATGGTCAGCGGGATCGGCTCGCTGGTGGCGATCTTGTAAGTCTCGTCCTTGGGATCGAAATAAACCAACTGGAACGGCGGAACCGCCGGCTTGAGTTCGAGCGGCCGCATGAACTG
>JBIPND010000078.1:0-8450 GCA_044374015.1 Luteolibacter sp.
TGCACGGCACCACCGGCGACGGCCGTTCGGTGGACGAGGTCAGCCTGATGGGCTCCACCCGCATCTGCAAATCCGGGCTCTATCAGGATCTGGAGGACGAGGAGGTCCGGCCGCGGGATTTCGGGCTGAAGCATGCCGAGGTTTCCGAGCTCCAGGGCGGCGACGCCAAGGAGAACGCGGTGATCCTCGAATCGATTCTGGCGGGTCGGGAAACTGGGCCCAAGCGCGACATGGTCACGATGAATGCCGGAGCCGCGCTCGCCTGCGCCGGACTGGCCGACAACATGGGCGACGGCATCGGCATCGCCCGCGAGATGATCGACAGCGGTGCCGCCCTCGAGCGCCTGCGGATGCTGCAGAAAGCCGCTGGATAGACCGTCTGCCAGAAGTCATTGCCGAAACCCACTTGTCCGCGTGCTACCCGAAAGCGGTCCGGAGTTCACGGTTTACCGTGCTCTTGAAGAGGCAAGCTGAAGCTTGAACTCCGGACCGTCGCTAGACAGATATCGCTCAATTCCAATTCGGAATTCTATTTTGGCAAACGATCTAACCCAACATCTCCACCAGGTGGCTGAAGACCTCGGTATTTCTAACCATTCCGGCGAAGCGGTCCGACTGCGGTCCGAGGGCGGAGACGATCGTGGGATCGGAGGTGTGGGTGGTGCCGGTCCAGCCGATGCCGGTGTGGTTGCCGGCGAACTGCCCTAGCAGACCTTCGGGTTTGTTGAGTTGTTCGCTCCACTCGATGACCGGATGCTTGGCGACCATCGAATACAAGGCCTCGGCCTCGCTGGATTTGAGGGTGAAACCCAGGTGTTTCTCGACGAGGGCGGTGATCTGGGCAGCTTCGTTGCCCTTTTGTTGGTTCCACTCCGCCAGCAGCCGCTCGTGCGAGGACTTGAAGCGGGTGATCTTGGAAAATGCCTGGGTGCTCAAATTGTAGCCGCCGCCCATGCCGTTGAGTCCGGGGTTGGCGTTTCCGTGGTCGCTGGTGACGACCAGCAGGATGTCGTCGCGGTTGCCGATGAGCGCTCGCATTGCGGCGACGGCGTCGTCGAAAGCGAGTTGGTCGCCTAACAAGCCGGCGATGTCGTTGAGGTGCGCCGCATGATCGATGCGCGCGCCTTCAATCTGGAGCAGGAACGGCTTGTCGCTGGCTAGAAACCGGCTGAGCGCCGCCTGCGCCATTTCCGTGAGGGTGGGGACCTTGGCCGCCATCTCCGGGTTGTGGTCGCGATCGATGCTGAACGGCAGGTGACCGCGAGTGAAGGTGCCTAGCAGCTTTGCGTCGCGGCTGGCGAGCAGCGCGTCGCGATTGCTGACGACGCCGTAGCCGGCTTTGGCAAATTCGCCGAACAGGTCGCGTTGGTCGGCCCGGTCTTTGCCGGAAAAATGCCCGGAGCCGCCACCGAGGATCACATCCACCAAGCCGAGATACTGCGGGGCAATATCATCCTCATCGTTGCGCTTGGCCACCGACGCCGCAAAACCGGCCGGCGTCGCGTGGGTGATGGTGGCGGTGCTGACGAGGCCGACGAGCGCGCCTTTGTTCTTCAAAATAGCGGCGATCGGCGTGAGTGACTTGCCGGCGGGATCCACGTTGATCGCGCCGTTGTTGACCCGTTCGCCGGCACCCCACGCGGTGGAGGCTGCGGCGGAATCGGTGACCATGGAATTGGCGGACGCCGTGTCCATCAACCCGCGGGTGGATTTGCGGTCGTTGAAAAGCGTCCACCATTGGGTTGCGCGCTGGCGGGTGAGATGGGAATACGCCTCCGCCAAGGTCAGCACGCCCGGGCTCATGCCGTCGGAAACCATGAAAACCACGCCGCGGACTTTTCTCGCGGGCGCTCCCACCGGCTCCGCCGTGGCCTCGGTGCGGCTGATCACGGCTGCGGCGCTGCCCAAGGCGGCGGTTTTCAGCCAATCCCGCCGGGCGATTTCAAATGGTTGCTGCATCGGGCAGTTGTAGCACTGCCTGTCAGATCGGCAAGGTTATCAATCGGGTGGGCTGCAACAAAAGCGTCACCTGAATCGAACCAAGCAGGGGCGATCTCCGATGGTCCGTGGCCATGAGGGGAGCCTGGGACGGGATTCTCACCCTTCATGGGCTCTCCATGGGCAGGTCGGCCGGAGTCCGACTCTGCTTAATCGGGGGCGTTTTTGCGCAGGGCCGGCACCATTCCGAGCCAGCTCGAGCCGGCGACCAGCAGGATCAAGATGTTGAAGTGCGATCCGGCAGCGCCTTCGAGGATTTCGCGTTGCGGGTGGATCGCCACGTCGTAGGTCATCAGGCTGCCTAAAATCAAGACGGCCACCGCGACGGCCGAAAACAACATCCTGCCTTTCACCGAAGGGTTGGTGAACACCATGGAGGCGGGGAGGGCGGCGAGCATCATCACGCCGCCGGCGACCGCCAGCGCGTTGATGCCGATGGCAAACCCGGTGACCAAGCCGACCAGGCCGCCGAAAAACAGCACGCCCATCACCGCGCCCTCGGTTTTTTCCGCGGGATCCAGCGAGAGTCTTGCGACCGGGTCGCGCAGCAGCAGGAAATTCGCGAGCGGGTTGGACAGCCAACTGCCGAAGACGAACAGATAGTAGGCCAGCGCCACCGGCACCACCAGCAGCGGATGCACCGACGCGGCCAGCACCCGCAACACCCGGAAGCCCACCACCAGGCCGATCAGGATCATGATCTGATTGCCCTCGCTGAACCGTTGGATGAAAAACGACCATTTGAGGAACATCCGGAAAAACGCGGAACGCGCGCGGTAGGATTGTTTCAGGCCATCCCGCGCGTATGCCAATTGCGGATTGATTCTCAGCGATTCCTTGAAATGGGCTTCCGCGCCCTTGATATCGCCGCGTTGGAGGGCGGCCCAGCCGGCGGTGGCGAAGGAAAACGCGTTTTCCGGATCGCGGGCGAGGCGGCGATTCGCCTCCTCCTCGGATTCGTCCAGGCGGTTCTGCATCCGCAGCGCGTGGGCCAGCAGGTTCGAGGCGGTCTCGTCATCGGGGTCGAGGGTCAGCGCGGTGCGGGCGCATTCCTCCGCTTCCTTCCAACGGCTGAGGCCGATCAGGGCGATGCATTTGGAGTTCCAGCCGTGTTCAAATTCCGGGTCGAGCGCCACCGCAGACTCGGCCATCACCAGCGCCTCCTTCGGCCGTTCCAACTGCGAGAGGATGCGCGATTGCAGCGAGAGCGGAAACGGTTCGGCGGGCATCAGGCCGGTCGCGGTTTTCGCATCTTCGAGCGCTTGTCTCAGCTGACCGGAAATTTCCATCCGGTTCAGCGCAAGTTCGACGAACGCAATCGGGTCCTCAGGCTGGTGGGCGAGATGGGAGAGCAAGGTGGCCACCGCTTCTTCATGGCGGTCCCGTTCGCGCAACAGCCTGGCGCGGGCGAATTCAGCACTCATTTTTTCAAGCCGAGGTAGGTGAGGATGTCGTCGTAAAATCCGCTCTGGTTGGCGTAGAGCGCGTGGTTTTTCGCGCTCTCGAACCACTTGCGGGTCGAGGGTTTCACGTTCTTCGCCGCCGTCGCCAGCATCTTGCCGGTGACGGGAACCATGGTGCCCTTTTTCATCGCCTCGGTCAGCGCCGCTTCGGTGGCTTGATCGAACACCGCCTTCATGTCGGCGCCGGAAAATCCCTCGGTGCGCTTGGCGATGTCCGCCGGATCGAAGCCGGTGAGCGGTTTGCCTTTGGCATGAATTTTCGCGATTTCCTCCCGTGCCGCCAGGTCCGGCGGTGGCACGAAAATGATCCGGTCAAATCGTCCGGGGCGCAGGAACGCGCCGTCGAGTTGCCACGGGGCGTTGGTCGCGCCGAGCACCAACAGGTCGTCGTTTTGCGCCTGCGCGCCGTCGAGTTCGGAGAGAAACTGGTTGATCAGCGTGCGGCCGGCGGACTGGCGCATGTCGCGGCGGTCGGCGGCCAGGGCGTCGGTTTCGTCGAAAAACAACACCGCCGGGCGCGATTTGCGGGCGAGTTCGAAAATCTTGTGCAGCTTCTGCTCGGACTCGCCAATGTACATGTCGAGGATCTGGTGCAGGCCGACGGATAGAAAGGTCGCGTCGATTTCTCCAGCGGTCGCCTGCGCCATCAGCGTTTTGCCGCAGCCCGGCGGGCCGTAGAGCAGCACTCCGCCGCCGGCTTTTTTGCCGTAGGCGGCGAACAGTTCCGGGTTTTTCAACGGGTGGATGATCTTCATCCGGATGTCGTCCTTGACCTGTTCCATGCCGCCCACATCGGCGAATTTCAGGTCGGTCTTCACCTGGAAATCGATCCCCAGATCCAGCGCCGCCGCCGCGTCGAGACCCTCGAACGCATCGTCGTCGTCGTCGTCGTCGTCGAAATCATGGATCGAGCCATCGGAGGTCACCACCCCGCGTTTGGCGCCGCCGGCTTTGAGGATTTCCGCCAAGAGTGCGTCGTCTGCCTGGGCCCGGTCCAGGTCCACCGCCTGATCGTAAAATTCCCGCGCCCGCGCCGCTTCGCCTTCTTCCAGCGCGATCCGCGCCCGCAGCAACCACGCCGCCGCGTGTCCCGGATCGCGCGCGCACAAATCCTCCAGGCGCACGATGGCCTCGGAGCTTTCTCCGGAAAAATCCAGCAACCGCGCGATTCCCAGCAGCGCCTCACGGTTCCGCGGGTCGAGCGCCACCACCCGGTCCAGCAGGGTCCGCGCCTCTGCGATCGCGAAACGGTCCTCCTCCAACTTCGCCACCATCAGCAGCAGCGGGAGATTTTCGGGTGAGGCCGCAAGGGCGATTCGAAGGGCATCCACATCCATTTCCCGATAGAAGGGGGATTCTCACGCGCCCGCAAGCCCGGATCTTGAGCGATTCGCGTTCGCGAGTGCCAAGGAGCGTGGGCGTCCCGCCCACGAGTCTGAAATGCACCCACTCAAAAGATGGACCGCCCGAGAATTTGACACCCGCCCGGAAATTCAGCAACTTCCCGCCGATGAAAACCACCCTTGATCTTCCCGCCGATTTGGTGCGTGAGATGAAACTCCGCGCCACGCAAATGGGCTGCAAGGTGGAGGAAGTGGCTGCGGATTTGCTGAAACGGGCACTGGCCCCAGAAAAACCCCCTTTCACACCACATGCCGACTACCTGCTGGCGGCTCCCGCGGGCGCTCCGCCGATGACTCCTGAACGGGTCAAACAAATCCGGAAGACACAAATCCAAGAGCCTCTCAGCTAACCCACTATCCGAGGATTACGCGGACAAGGTCATCGTCACCACCATCCAGAAACTCGGCCTCGCGCTGGTTGAAAACAGCAAGCGCAACAAGCAGCGCAGCAAGAACGGCCAAGCCACCTTCAAGGGGCAGCTCGCGGCGCTGAAGGACAAACGCATCGTCTTCATCTTCGACGAGTGCCACCGCTCGCAGTTCGGGGAAAACCACAAGGCCATCAAGGAGTTCTTCCCCAAGGCCCAGCTCTTCGGCTTCACCGGCACGCCCATCTTCGAGGCGAACGCCTCTTTCCAGAAAATCGAGGACACGCAGGCCTCCATGCGCACCACGGAAGACCTCTTCCCGAAGCAACTCCACGCCTACACCATCACCCATGCCATCGACGACGGGAACGTCCTGCGCTTCCACATCGACTACTTCAAGCCGGCAGACTCAGGAACGCCGACGTCCTCGTCGGCCTCTTCCTCCGCCAAGCCGCCGAAACCCGGCGAGGCCATCGCCAAGCGCGCCGTCATCGAGGCCATTCTCACCAAGCACGATACTTCCACCGCCCATCGCCCTCTTCTCCGGGGAAAAATCCGGCGAGCAGGCGCGCGAAATCTGGCTCGTGGAAAAAGCCCCCGTGGTCATCCAGAAGCTGGAGTCCGCCGTCCAGCAGTTGGACACCTTCATGAAATCCCAGGGCCTCGACTGCACGCCCTCCGCCGTGGCGAATCTCAAGGGCGATGCCGCCAAGGCCGCCTTCTGCACCCAGTTCAAGGAAGTCCAGCGGCTCAAAACCCAGCTCGACCAATACACCGACCTCACCGAGGAAAACAAAGCCAGCATCGAGCAGGTGCTGCCCGAGGAAAACCTGCGCGGCTTCAAGGGCCAGTATCTGGAAACCGCCAAGCGGCTCAAGGAACAGCAGGGCAAACCCGGGAACGCCGAGCCCCAGCTCGGCGAGTCTGCCATCGACCAGATCGACTTCGAGTTCGTGCTCTTCGCCTCCGCCGTCATTGATTACGACTACATCATGAGCCTCATCGCCAAGTTCTCGGAAAAAGGTCCGGGCAAGTCGAAGATGACCCGCGAGGAACTCATCGGTCTCATCAGCGCCGATGCCAAGTTCATGGCCGATCTCCACCCCCTCCTCACCAAGCGCGCCCAAGGCCGCGACATCTCAGGACTCAGCGCGTATGAGCAGTAAGAAGCAATCAACGCAACCCGCTTACCCCCAAATTTGGCAGTCAGTGACTGCCAAATTGCTCTCAGATATAGGCTTCATTGCCATGCCATCCTCAATTCGGGAGTCAGTGACTCCCGAATCTCAGATTGTGGAGACAGTGTCTCCACAATTGACCCAGCGCCCGCCAGAATCCATGAGTCGCGAAAAGATTCATGTCTTCAGCCCCAACGGGAAGGCTCATCAAAGCCCGGCACGCGGTGCCGGGTCGGGATTCGTGGAACTCCGTGCGTCCTGAAGGGACGCCTCATGCGGAAGAGATGCCAATGCCCATAGCCGTCGTCTCCAGGACGGAATCCCATGCCCGTTCCCACAACCCGGCACCGCGTGCCGGGCTGGGATGAAAGGTCCCGTTGGGACCGAAGATTCCTCCCGCGTTGGGGCATTAAACCCGACTCATTCACGACATGCCGTTTTTTACCAGCGGGGCTGGAGGTGTCCGAAAGCGCCGGGTTTTTTGATAAGGGCCGCCGGGCGGCTGCGTATGGAGGCTTCACATGCGCAGATTTCTCATTTCGCTCCGGCTGATCCTGGCCGTTTTTTTTGTCACGACCGGCTCCCATGTGGGTGCGGCTGCGGAAGCTCCGGTCACCAAATGGATTTGGAAAAGCGCCTCGCCGGGTGCGACCGAGCGGGTGTTGTTCCGGCGCGAATTCCAGCTGCCACCGGATGTCACCAGCGCTTCCATCACGGTGACTTGTGACAATTGGCACCGCCTTTCGATCAATGGCGAGAATCTGGGAATGAGCGGCGAATGGGCGATTCCCGGGACCTACGACGTGCTGAAAAACCTCAGGCCCGGCAGTCGCAATGTGATCGCCGTGGAGGGCCGCAACGAGGGCGGCGGTGCCGGCTTGGCGCTGCACTTCCGGGCGACTCTCAAGAACGGCAAAAAACTCCACGTGGTCTCGGACGCGCACTGGCTTTGCACCAACGAATCCGCCGAAGGCTGGGAAGCGGTCGATTTCCCAACTCCTCAGTGGGTCAAGGCCACCGTCGTCGGCAAAATGGGCGATGCCCCCTGGGGCGAGGTCATGAAACCCGAAGCGGACGAACCCACAAAGGTGGTGGATAAAACCAAAGACTATCAGGTGGCCGCCGGGTTCAAGCTGGAGCAGCTCTATCGGATTCCCTCCGCGCAGGGGTCGTGGGTGGCGATGACGGTGGATGGCAAGGGCCGCCTGATTTGTGCCGACCAGTATGGCAAACTCTATCGGGTGGTGCCGTCCGCCGCCGATGGCGCGGTGGCGGTGGAGGAGCTGAAAATCCCGCTCAAAGGGGCCCACGGCTTGCTGTGGCACGAGGGAGTTTTGTGGGTCACCGTCAATGAGGGCTCCGATCAAAGCGGCGTCTGGCGCGTTTCCGACAGCGATGGCGACGGCGAGCCGGACCAACCGGAATTGGTGAAAGCATTCAAAGGCCGCGGCGAGCACGGGCCGCACGGCCTGGTGATCTCGCCCGACGGGAAGTTCATCTATGTGGTCGCCGGCAACCACACCGATGTCCCGGAATTCGAAAAATCGCTGGTCGCCAAATCGTGGGCCGAGGACCAGCTGCTGCCACGTCGGCCGGACGCCCGCGGCCACGCGCGGGACCGCATGGCCCCCGGCGGATGGGTCGCGCGCTTCACCCCGGATGGCAAAAACTGGGAGCTGTTTTCCATCGGCTTCCGCAACAACTACGACCTCGCCTTCAACGCGCAGGGCGACCTTTTCGGCTACGATTCCGACATGGAATGGGACCTCGGCATGCCCTGGTACCGGCCGACCCGGATTTGCCACGTGGTGGCGGGCTCGGAATTCGGCTGGCGCAACGGCACCGGAAAATGGCCGGTCGCCTATGAGGACAGCATGCCGTCGCAACTCGACATCGGACCCGGCTCACCGACCGGGATGGTCTCCGGCAAAGGCGCGAAATTTCCCGAAAAATACCAGCGCGCGATCTATGCGCTCGATTGGACGTTTGCGACGATTTACGCGATTCACCTGACGCCCGACGGCTCCACCTATCAGGCGC
>JBIPND010000079.1:0-8411 GCA_044374015.1 Luteolibacter sp.
TCCCGCCGCTGGCCGTGCCTGACGAGGAGATCGAAGCCCAGCTCACCGCACTGCAAGAGCGCTTCGCCGATTTCACCGACATCGAAGGCCGCGCCGCGGAAATGGGCGACTTCGCCGTGATCGACTACACCGCCACCGTCGATGGCAAGCCGACCGAAGAGTTTCTCGGCAAACCCGCCGGCTATCTCGCCGGCCGCGAAGGTTTCTGGGTCCGCCTCGACGAAAAGGCGTTCCTTCCCGGTTTCACCGCCCAACTGGTCGGTATGAATGTCGGCGACGCCCGCGAGATCACCATCACCCTGCCGGAAGATTTCCCGATCGAAGAACTCCGCAACCAGGAGATGGCCTTCCAGAGCACCGTCAAGGAGCTGAAAACCGCCGTGCTTCCCGAGCTCGACGACGAGATGGCCAACCGCCTCGCGCCCGGCAAAACCATGGATGAAATCAAGGAGATCATCCGCGACAACATGGCCAACGAGCGCCGCCGCAAGATTGACGACATGAAGGTCAATCAAATCGTCGCCCACTTCAATGCGCAGGTCGATTTCGACCTCCCCGACGACCTCATCAATCAGGAAACCCAGAGCCAGGCCGACGCGATGGTGAAACGCGGTGTCCAGTCGGGCATGAGCGAAGAGGAAATCGAGTCCCAACAGAACGAGATTTTCGCCAGCGCCGGCAGCCAGGCGGTCGCCAATCTGCGCACCAATTTCATCCTCCAGGAAATCGCCCGGGTCGAAAAAATCACCGTCAACGACAACGAGCTGATCAGCCACCTCGCGCAAATCGCTGACTCGCGCAAAGTCGCGTTGAAAAAGTTCGTCAAGGACATGCAACGCGCCAACCGCATCCCCAACATCCGCAGCTCGATGGTCATCGGTAAGACCATTGACTTCCTCGTCGCGCAGGCGAATGTCGAGGAGTCCAACGAAGCCAAACTCGATGATTAATTTCCAATCCCCATCCATGAATTCCTCCACTCCGAGCAACAGCTATTACGTCCCGGTCGTGATCGAACAGGACGGACGCGGCGAGCGTTCGTTCGACATCTACTCGCGCCTGCTCAAGGACCGCATCATCTTCATCGGCACGCCGATCGATGATTTTGTCGCCAACTCGGTGATCGCCCAGCTTCTCTTCCTGCAAATGCAGGACCCGAAAAAGGACATCCACATTTATATCAACTCACCGGGCGGCTCCGTCACCGCCGGCCTGGCGATGTATGACACGATGCAGTTCCTAACATGCGATGTGAACACCTATTGCATCGGCATCGCCGCTTCGATGGGTTCGGTGCTGCTCACCGCCGGGACCAAGGGCAAGCGCTTCTGCCTGCCGAACTCCCACGTGATGATCCACCAGGTTTCCGGCGGCGCCTCGGGCACCGCTTCCGACGTCGAGCGCACCATCGGCTTCATGTTCAACCTGAAAAAACGCCTCAACGGGATCATTGCCTTCCACACCGGCAAGACCATCGAGGAAGTCGAGCGCGATTCCGACCGCGACAACTACATGCCCGCCGAAGTCGCCGTCGCCTATGGTCTCGTGGACAAAGTCCTCGAAAGCCGCAAGCAACTGCCCGACGCGGTCGTCGCCGCCATCGAAGAGCCGAAAGAAGACAAATAAAGTCTTCTGATCCGGCCCAGCTTCCTTCTTGTTCGTTTCCGATCCCTACCCCAATCCCGACCTCATGGCCCGCGCTTCCAATCTCACGATGTGCTCTTTCTGCGGAAAGAGCCACTCGGAGGTCAAAAAACTGATCGCCGGCCCCGGCGTCTATATTTGCAACGAATGCATCGAGGTCTGCTCGAACATTCTTGAAAAGGAGCTCGGCGGCACTCCGTCGAAAGGTAAAACCCCGGCCGAAAAGCCCGGGTTCAAAATCCCTTCGCCGGCCGCCATGATGGCGAAGCTCAATGAGTTCGTGATCGGCCAGGAAAACGCCAAGAAGGTTCTATCAGTCGCGGTTTACAACCACTATCAGCGCCTCCGCCAGGATCAGGCCAAGCTCGGCGACGAGTTCAAGGATGTGGAGATTGAAAAATCCAACATCATGCTGCTAGGCCCGACCGGCTCCGGCAAAACATTGCTCGCCCGCACCCTCGCGCGCGTGCTCGACGTGCCGTTCTGCATCGTCGATGCCACCACCCTCACCGAAGCCGGCTACGTCGGCGAGGATGTGGAAAACATCATCCTGCGCCTGCTCCAGGCGGCCGAGTTCGATGTCGCCCGCGCCGAGCGGGGCATCATCTACGTCGATGAAATCGACAAGATCGGCCGCAAGACGGAAAACGTTTCGATCACCCGCGACGTCTCCGGCGAAGGCGTCCAACAGGCGCTGCTCAAGATTCTCGAAGGCACCGTTTGCAATGTGCCGCCGCAGGGTGGCCGCAAGCATCCCCAACAGGAATACATCCAGGTCAACACCGAGAAAATCCTATTCATCGTCGGCGGCGCGTTCGTCGGCCTCGAAGACATGGTCAAGCGCCGCCTCGGCAGCAACACCCTCGGATTCCACGCGGATACCTCGAAAGACAACCTCGATGATCCGACCATCAACGTCCTCGAAAAAGTCCAACCCGAAGATCTCCTCCACTTCGGCCTGATCCCCGAATTCATCGGCCGCATCCCGGTGATTTCCTCGCTCCGCAAGCTCACCGAGGACGAACTGATGTCGATCCTCACCGAGCCGAAAAACGCGTTGGTCAAACAATACGGCAAACAACTCGCGATGAACGGCGTCAAACTCCGTGTCACCCGCGACGCCCTCCGCGCCTTGGCCGAAGAGGCCGTGCGCCGTGGCACCGGTGCCCGCGCGCTGCGCTCGATCTTCGAGAAAATGATGCTCGAAGTCATGTTCGACATTCCGTCCCGCGAGGACATCGAAGCCGTGACGATCAACCGCTTGGTCGTTACCGGCGAGCGCCAGCCCGTGATCCGCCGCAAACGCGCGGATCAGGACGCTGCTTAGTTTCACAATGCCTTTGGGGGTTCACTTTTCGCGTGCAATTCACTCAAGGAGAGGCGATCTCCGAATCGCCCTGCCCATGAAGTGGACAATGGAAAGCGCTGCGCTCACGTCATTGGCTTCCCATGGGCTACGGCGGATCGGAGTCCGCCACTCCTTGTGGCGCTTCAGGAATCGTCTTCGCTTTCGGTGAAATCAATGTCGTTGAGCGATTCCTCGGGTTCAGCGCTCTCAAGCGCGCTCGCCTGATAGGCATCAGCCACCGCTTCGCGGGTCTCGTCCTCCGCCTCATCGAGGCCCAACTGGACCATTTCGTTCTCCGCGTCCTCGTCCACAAAAGGCGGGGCAAATGGGGAACGTGGATCTGCGGCGGAGGCTTGGGCGGGATCTTTAGGGTCTTTGGGAATCATGGCGGGTCGGGTTGTGCTGCAAACGGTTTTGCAGTTGCCGGGCCATGTGGGGTTTCGTGGTGCTTGCTGGATCCACGATCTAGCAGACGGTGTGGACCCATTGCGGATTGCAATTTCCCACTTCGGAATGATGCGGAATGCGCCGAGGTTTTCCAGTCACGGCTCGCCTATAAACGACGCCGGGAGCGCCGACGCGGACGTCAGCGCTCCCGGATCAGGAAAAAGGATTCAGCGCACCGTGGCAGGGCCGCGGCGGTTGTTGCGGCGGGAGGCATTGCTGTAATCGCGCCCGGCGCCGCCATTGCCGCCGCCACCACCATTGCTGCCCCGGTTTCCACCGCCGCCGCCCTGGCGACCACCGCCGCCACCGCCGCCGCCTTGGCGTCCGCCGCGGTTGCCACCACCTTGGACCATGCCGCCGCCGGTCCGCATCCGCAGATGGCGATCGGCTAGAGATTCGTCATGCCATTGATGGTCGTCCCAGCGGGGAACCGGCATTTTGATGACTTTTTCGATTTCCCGGAGGAATTCGCGCTCGTCTTCGGCGCAGAAGGAAACGGCGCGGCCGTCCGCACCCGCGCGGCCGGTGCGGCCGATGCGATGGACGTAGGCTTCCGGTTCGTTCGGCAAGTCGAAGTTGACGACCAGGCCGACGTCTTTGACATCGACGCCGCGGGCGGCGACATCGGTGGCGACGAGCACGGGGGTGAGGCCTTTTTTGAACTTTTCGAGGGCCTTTTCGCGCTGGGCTTGGGATTTATTGCCGTGGATGGCATCGGCCGCGAAGCCGGATTCGCAGAGGCTCTTGGCGAGTTTGTTAGCGCCGTGTTTGGTGCGGCTGAAAACGATGGTGAGCTTGGCGCTGGTGGCGGCGGCCTGGCCGCGGAGCAGTTGCTCTAGCAGCGGGCGCTTGTTTTCGCGGTCCACGAAGCAGACTTGGTGCTCGATGCGCTCGGCGGTTGTCGTTCCCGGATCGATGCTGACGCGGGCGGGGTTGCGCAAGATGGTTTGCGCGAGCTCGACGATGCTGGGAGCCAGGGTGGCGGAGAAAAACAGCGACTGGCGGTTGGCCGGCAGCAGCGCGACGATTTTTTTCACATCGCGGGCGAAACCCATGTCGAGCATGCGGTCCACTTCATCGAGCACGAAAAACTCGACGCCGGAGAGATCGACGGCGCGTTGTTCGATGAGGTCGATCAAACGCCCGGGAGTGGCGACGAGGATGTCCACGCCACCGCGCATGGCGGAGACTTGCGGATTTTGGCCGACGCCGCCGTAGATCAAAGTTTGTTTGAAACGGACATGCGCGCCGTAAGTGGTGAAGCTCTTGCCGACTTGACCGGCGAGTTCGCGGGTGGGGGCCAACACCAGCGTGCGGCATTGGCGGGGTTTGATCTGCTTCGGATTCTGATGGATCGCATGGAGGATCGGCAGGGCGAAGCTTGCGGTCTTGCCGGTGCCGGTCTGGGCGCAACCGAGCAGGTCGCGGCCCTCTAGCAGAAGCGGGATCGCCTGGGCCTGGACGGGCGAGGGCGTGGTGTAGTTCAGTTCGCGCAAAACGCGGTGGAGGGGCGCAGCCAGTGGCAACGCCTCGAATGAGGTCGGGGTCATGTGTCTTGTTTGCCTGCCCGGTCCCGGATGGGCGGCAGGCGGTGTCGATGAGCGGATTCGTTTTCCTCAAACAATCTCTCATCGATGAAGACCGGAAAAGGGCGGAGCCGGTTCGACGACTCCCCACCGGCGTAACACGGTGCGGGGTGGCTATAGCGGGCGGGTCCGGAATGGCAAGACTTTTCCGGCATTCCATGGCAAGGCGCGACGGCGGCCGACCGGAAACCCGCGAAAATCTGCTGGATTCGCTGCGGGTTTCGCTGCTCAGTGGGCGGCAGACGCCATGTTTGTTATTTCCATCGCCGCCCTGAAACGAAACACCACTATTTTACGCGAAGTGAAGGAAGCCGCGGGCTGCCACTTGGTGCTCGCCCTCAAGGGATTTTCCTGTTGGAAGGCGTTTCCGTATGTGCGGGATGATCTGGATGGCTGTTGCGCGTCGGGCCTGTGGGAGGGGCAGTTGGCGCGGGATTATTTCCAGAAACACATCATCACTTATTCACCGGCTTACAATGAGGACGACATCGCGGCGCTTTGCGAATTCACGGATCACCTGGATTTCAACTCGCTGTCGCAGTGGTTCCGCTTCCGCGAAACGGTGATGGCGCACCCCCGCTTCCAAAGCGGCAAGCTGTTATGCGGCCTGCGCGTGAACCCGGAATGCTCGACCGGCGACACGCCGATTTACGACCCGTGCGTGCCGGGGTCCCGCCTCGGCATCACCGCGGAGCAACTCGCCGGCGCCGACCTAACGGGACTCTCGGGCCTGCATTTCCACACGCTCTGCGAACAAAACTCGGACGATCTGGAAAAGACCCTCGCCGCCGTCGATGAAAAATTCGGTTATCTGTTAAATTCGCCGCAATTCACCTACCTGAACATGGGCGGCGGGCACTGGATCACCAAGCCGTTTTACGACCGCGAGCGTCTCGTTAGACTCGTCCGCGAGACACGGGAAAAATACCAGGTGGATGTCTGGTTAGAGCCCGGCGAGGCCATCGCCATCCACACTGGCGTGCTGCGCGCCACGGTCATGGACATCTTCGAATCCGCCGGCTACCGCCACGCCATCCTGAGTATTTCCGCCACCGCGCACATGCCGGACGTGATGGAAATGCCCTACCGCCCGGATGTGTTTCTGGTTGAGAAGCCAGAGGCAAGAGACCAGAAGCCAGAAAAGGTTCCAGCAGTGGTTTTCGAAGGCGAGTCCTATCACCTCGCGGGCGATCCGTCTGCCCATTCAAAATCCAAAATCCAACATCCAAAATCCCTCTTCACCTACCGCCTCGGCGGCCCGACCTGCCTCGCGGGCGACATCGCCGGGGACTTCGCGTTTCCGCGCGAGCTGGTCGTCGGCGACACTTTGGTTTTCGACGACATGGCGCACTACACGATGGTCAAGACGACCACCTTTAACGGCGTCAAACATCCGGCCATCGCCCTGCAGCACGAGGACGGGAAACTCGAAGTGATCCGCGAATTCTCCTACGAGGATTTCCGCGACCGGCTGGCGTAGGAAATTCCCTTCTCCACGGTCACCACGCCTGATAGCTTCCGCGAAATCCGAAAGATGGAGCCCAAACCTCATTTTCTTTCGCTGGATCTCGCACAGTTTGCCGAAAATAATCGCCGAAACCTGTTCCGGCGGGGAATTTTCCCTGCGCGGTCCGGAGTTCAAGCTTTAGCTTGCCTCTTCAAGAGCACGGTAAACCGTGAACTCCGGACCGTTTTCAGCTGGCACACGGTCAGGCTATTCTTAGTGGAAAACCCAGCCGGCCGCTTCTTCGCCCATGCGCAGCAGATCGGGTGGGCCTTGGTTTCAAGCAGACGACAAGGCCCGGCTGAGGTCGTTCGCGTGCCGGTATCCCAGATGATACGCCACCGCCTTCACCTGCCACCCTTCTTCACGAATCAGGCGCCTCGCCTCCTCCATCTTCGCCTTCCGGAAATACGCGCCGGGCGCAAGCCCGGTCCGCGCATGGAAAAAACGGTGCAAGGTGCTCGGCGACATCCGCAGGTAATCGCAGAGCGCCGGCACCGGCGCGTGGATGGCCAGATTTCCCGCCATCCACGCCGCCGCGAGTTTCCACCGCATCTCGTTCTCCGCCGGAGTGGATCGGTCACCGCGCAGGATTTCCACCTCCAGCAGCTCCCGCAGGGCCGCCAGCGTCCGCGGCAGTTGCCCGTCTGCCAGCGCCACCTCATTGCCGCAGCGCGCATGAAAATCCCTCAGCGCCTCCACCGATCTGGCCAACAGATCGAACGACGAAAATCCCCCCGCCTCCGGCCGCAGTTCCCTCAAAACCGCCTGCCCCTGCCAGATCCACACCAAAATCTCGACCGCCGACCGCTTGGCCTGCGTGATGCCGAAGGCGCAGGCCGGATCAAACAGCAAGGCCACCGGACCGCGCACCACCTGCCTCGAAGCCGCCGTCGTCACCACCACCTCGCCGCTCAGGATGACAAAGTAGTTCGTCCCCAGATCATAGTGCATCGCCAGCGGCTCCTTGGAAAAATCCCGCTGTCCCCAGCCCAAGTAAAGCAAGGGCAAATCCTCTCCCCCGCCCCAGCTCGGCCGCCCCGGCGGCGGGAGGATCGTTCCTTTCGGGATGCTGTCCGGCATGGCTAGCATTTTAGGTCACCTCCGGGGAATGAGCTAGCACTTTTCCATGTTCAAGCCGCACCCGCCCCACTAGCCCTTGCCGGGTGAAACCCATAAAAACCGCGATCACCCTGTGCCAGGTTTCCGAGGCTGCGGCAGGACCCTTCGTCTTCCGCACCCCGATGCCGGAGGCCTTCGCCAGCGCCGCCGCCCTCGGATTCGATGCGGTGGAGCTCTTCCTCCCCGGCCCGGATTTCGCCACCACCGATGAAATCCTGTCACTCGCCCGCGACCACAAGCTCGCCATCGCCGCCGTCGGCACCGGTGCCGGGATGCTGCGCCACGGACTTTCCATCACGGATGCGGATGAGGAAAAACGCGCCGCGGCTCTCGAGTTCGTATTTCAGATGATCGACTTCGGCGGTCAGCTCGGTGCGCCGGCGATTCTCGGCTCGATGCAGGGACGAGGCACGCTGGATCTGTTGGCTGCAGGTCTCCGCCGCTGCGGCGAACGCGCCGCATCCCAAGGCGTCCCCTTCATCTACGAATCGCTCAACCGTTACGAAACCAACCTCTTCAACCGGCTCGGCGATGCCGCGAAATTCCTCGAACTCCATGACCTGAAAAACGTCGTCCTGCTCGCCGACCTGTTCCACATGAACATCGAGGAGCGCGACCTCGCCGCGGCGATCCGCGAGGCGGGCAGGCATATCGGCCACGTGCATTTCGCCGATTCTAACCGGCAGGCGATGGGCTTCGGCCACACCGACCCCGCGCCGGTGATTGCCGCGCTGCGGGAAATCGGTTACTCCGGCTACCT
>JBIPND010000080.1:0-8409 GCA_044374015.1 Luteolibacter sp.
CACCGCCTGATTTCCTAACAATTTTCATCCAACTCTCACTCCGCCCCATCCATGTCCTTCGACGTCAAAGTTCCCGCCTCCGGAGAATCCATCACCTCCGCCAATGTCGCCCGCTGGCACAAGAAAAACGGCGATCCTGTCAAGAAGGGCGACGTGCTCGTCACTCTGGAAACGGACAAGGTTTCCAACGAACTTGAAGCGGCGGCGGACGGCACGCTGGAAATCCTCGTCGGCGAGGGCGAGGAAGTCGCCATCGGCTCCCTCATCGCCCGCATCTCCGGCGGCACGGCTCCGGCAGCGCAACCGGCCATACCCGTGCCGCAAGCCGCAACCGCAACTCCGGCCGCGCCCGCAGCGGCACCCGCCGCCGCATCCGGCGCTTTGATCGAGCTCAAGGTCCCGGCCTCCGGCGAATCCATCACCTCGGCCAACGTCGCCAAATGGTGCAAAAACACCGGCGAACAAGTCACCCAGGGCGAAGTCCTCGTCACCCTCGAAACCGACAAGGTTTCCAACGAACTCGAAGCTCCCGCATCCGGCCGTTTGAAAATCATCACGCCCGAAGGCGAAGAAGTGGCGATTGGCGCCGTCATCGCCACCATCGATCCCTCGGTCACCGGCGGAGCCGCAGCACCCGCAGCCCCGGCTCCTGTCGCGGTTGCCGCGCCCGTTTCGACTCCGGCGCCTGCGCCGGCCGCCGCGCCTGCCGCGGTCGCAAAACCCGATTTCCGTGCCCCCGCCGCCGCGGTCGAGCGCGTCGCCACCGAAGTGGTCAGCGACGGCCGCACCAGCCGCAAAAAGATGTCGATGTTGCGCCGCAAGATCGCCACCCATCTGGTCAACGCCCAGCAAACCGCCGCCATCCTCACCACCTTCAATGAAGTGGACATGACCTCCGTCATGGATCTCCGCAAGCAGGTCCAGGATGAGTTCATGAAAAAACACGGCGTGAAACTCGGCTTCATGTCGTTCTTCATCAAGGCGGTCACCCAGGCGCTCAAGGACGTGCCCTCGATCAACGGCCGCATCGACGGCACCGACGTCATCGAAAACCATTTCTACGACATCGGCGTCGCCATCGGCACCGAAAAAGGCCTGGTCGTCCCGGTGCTCCGCGATGCCGACAAAAAATCCTTCGCCCAGATCGAACAGGAAATCCTCGATTACGCGAAAAAAGCCAAGGATGGCAAAATCACCATCGAGGATCTGTCAGGCGGCGTGTTCACCATTTCCAACGGCGGCACTTACGGCTCGCTGCTCAGCACGCCCATCCTCAACCCGCCCCAGAGCGGCATCCTCGGCATGCACACCATCCAGCAGCGCCCGGTCGCCCTCAACGGCCAGGTCGTCATCCGCCCGATGATGTATCTCGCGCTCAGCTACGACCACCGCCTGGTCGATGGCAAGGAAGCCGTCACCTTCCTCATCCGCATCAAGGATTGCCTCGAATCGCCGACGCGCCTGCTGCTGGAAATGTGATCGATGGATTTGAACTCTTCGGGGAGCACCTGCGCCCTCGCAGGTGGTTTTCGGCGCCCTCGCCGAAAACAGCGTGGAATGTTGTGAAACGCCTGTCTTCGGCGAGGGCGCCAAAGACCACACGCGAGGCGCGTGTGCTCCCCTTTTCTCAGCGTTTGCCACGCTTCGCCGTGCGTTTCGCCGGTTGCGCCGGCGGGCTGGATTTTTTCGCATCCATCTCGCGGGTGCGTTTCCGCCAGTCGCGGTTTGGCGCTTTCTCACCTGGCAAAGGTGCCGGGATCGGCGCGTGATAGTCAAATCCCCGCAACCGCCTGCGGCTGAGACGCTGGGTGATGAAGAGTTCGAGGATGTTGAGCAGGTTCAGATCCGCCTTGGGCACGAAGCTGATCGCCTCGCCCTGCGCCTCCGCCCGGCCGGTGCGGCCGATGCGGTGCACGTAGTCCTCGGGGTTGACCGGAAAATCGTAGTTCACCACGTGGGTGACGCCGTCGATGTCGATGCCCCGCGCCACGATATCGGTGGCGACGAGGACCTGCACCTTGCCATCCTTGAAATCCTGGAGCGCCTGCAGCCGTTGTTCCTGCGAGCGGCTGGAGTGCAGCTTGGCGACTTTGACTTGCGCGAGCTTGAGGAAATTCGTGAGCCGGTCCGCGCCATCCTTCATCCGGGCGAAAACCAGCACCCGCTTGAAGCCGGGCTGGCGCAAAAGCTCCAGCAGAAGCGCGTCTTTCAAGTGCGCCGGCACTTCGTAAACGCACTGGTTGACGGTATCCGCCGGGTTCGAACGTTTGCCGATTTGCACCATTTTCGGCTGATATTGAAACCGCCGCGCCAGGGATTCGACTTCCTTGGATAGCGTGGCGGAAAACATCAGCGTTTGCCGCCGCTTGGGCAGATAACTGACGATGTTCTCGATGTCCGGCAGGAAACCCATGTGCAGCATCCGGTCCGCTTCGTCGAGCACCAGCATTTCCAACAGCCGGAAGTCCAGCTGCTGACGGCCGGTTAGATCGATCAGACGTCCCGGTGTGGCGACGATGATATCCACGCCTTTGCGCAAGGATTTGATCTGCGCCTCTTCTTCGACGCCGCCGTAGATCGCCGCCACCCGGATCGGCAGGCTCTGGCCGTAGTTGCGGATGTTTTCCATGATCTGCACCACCAGTTCGCGGGTGGGCGCGAGGATCAGCGCCTTGAGTCCGCGCGGCTGGCCCTGGCGGTTGGACAGGGAAAGGCGGTGCAGCATCGGCAGCACGAAGGCCGCGGTCTTGCCGGTGCCGGTCTGCGCAATCGCGATCAGGTCGTTGCCCTGCATCACCTTGGGAATCGCCGCCGTCTGAACCGGCGTCGGACGGGTGTAACCGGATTTTTCCACGGCGCGGAGGATTCCGGCCTCAAGGCCAAAGTTGCTGAACGGCATGCGCGGACTCTAGGCCACCGCCGCCGCCGATGGCACGGATTTAAATCCTGAAATCAACCCATCCACAGATTGAGGATCTCAACCGCCGCCGCCTGATCGATGAGCGACTTCTGCTGCCTGGCATTGCGCCCGGCCTCACGCAGCTTGGCGGCGGCGCTGGAGGTCGTCAGGGTTTCATCGACGAAGACCAGCGGAATCAGCGGCAGCCGCTCCTGCAGGCGCGCGGCGAAGGCGCGGACCTTGGCCGCGGAGTCGCCCTCGCTGCCATCCATGCGCAGCGGCAGGCCGAGCACCAAGGTGCGGCTCTTGCGGATTTCCGCGAGTTGGGCGATGCGTTCGATGGCGTCGCCTTTGCTCGGCTCGATCGTCTCCACCGGGTGCGCGAGGATCCCGAAGTCATCGGTGGCGGCGATGCCGATGCGGGCATCGCCGTGGTCGATGCCAAGCGCCGGGTGCGGCGAGTTGGAGAGTTGCGGGTTCAGAATCGGAATCGGTTAGTGAAGTTCCGGTGGCAGGATATCGACGAGCTTTTTGATCGAGTCGGCCTGATGGCGGTTGGCGATCAACAGCGCGTCACCGGTTTGCACGATGATGAGGTCGTCCACGCCTAACAACGCAATCCGCGTGCCGGGGCGGGCGTTGAAAACGATATTGTTTTCCGAATCGATCTCGGTGATCGCTTCATTCGAGCGGTTTTCAACTCCGGATTTTTCGAGGTATTTGGCGACCGACACCCACGAGCCGACGTCGTCCCAATCGAAGGTGGCCTCGATGTTAAGCACGCGGTCGGCACTTTCCATCAGACAGTAATCGATGGAAATCGGAGTGAGCTTGGGAAACTGTGCGGCGATCGTGGCGTGGATGTCAGTGGAGCGCCGGAGCTCGGAAACAAAGCGGGAAAGCTCGGGCGCATGCTTGGTGAGCTGCTCGATGACGGTGGGTAGCGACCAGACGAACATCCCCGCATTCCACGAAAACCGGCCGAGTGAGAGGAATTGTTCGGCGAGTTCGGAGTTCGGTTTTTCGCGGAAGCGTTTCACTTCGACCGGCGGATGGTCGCATTGCAGCCCGGGAATGTTGGCCCGCTCGCCGCGCTCGATGTAGCCGTAGGACGGACAAGCCCAGGTCGGGCGGATGCCGATGGTGACGAGTCCGTCGGACACCCGGGCCGTGGCCAGCGCATCCCTCATCACCGAGTGATAGGCGGCGGTGTCCTGGATCACTTGGTCGGCCGGCAGGACCATCATCACCGCATCCGGATTGCGCGCGGCGATCAGCCCGATGCCCAGCGCCACCGCCGGCGCCGTATCGCGTTTGGCCGGCTCGGCGAAAATGTTATCCACCGGCAGCATGGTCGCCACCGCGCGCACGGCGTCGAGCTGCTGGGCATTGGTGAGGATCAGAATATTCTCCAGCGGCACGAGTCCTTCGAGGCGGTGGATCGTTTGTTCGAGCAAGGTGCCGTCGCCGAACAGTTCCAAGAGTTGTTTCGGCCGGGAATTGCGGCTCAGCGGCCAGAATCGGGTGCCGGATCCACCGGCTAGAATCAGTGCGTAGGTATTTTCAACAGCGGACATGGCAAAAGCGTGTGCCAGTTCCCCGGATTCGAAAAGCGGGAATCTGCAACAATTTCTTTTCCGGAGTTGTCGTTAGTTGCGGGGAATGCTTATTTTCAGCCATGGCCGACGAGTATTCAGAACTGACCAACCCTGCATGGATCGAAACCAGCGCCCTCACAGCGCCCGCCCTCTTGGGCGCGGCCGCGGGCTTGCTGCTCGGGGATTTGATGCACCGCGGCGCGCGCCGGGGTGTGGGCATCGGGCTGGGCGCCTTGGGCGTCGCCGCGCTGCTGCCATTTGTCGTCGGCGGCGTTGCCGGCTTGGTCACCGGGCCGCGGAGCAAGGTCGGCGTCCGTCGGAACATCCAGCGCATCCGCGATGCGGGCATGATTTCCAGAGACTACGATGAGGTGGACGAGCAACTCCGCGAGCAAGGATTGCTCTGAGCCCATGCGCGTGGCGATCACAGGAACCACCGGCCGGGTGGGTGCCGCGCTGGCCCGCCATCTATCTGATAATTATCAGGTGGTCCCGCTTCCACGGCGGGATTTCGATCTGGCGAATCCAACCGCGCTGGCAGCCGCCCTGGACCGTCTCGAATGCGAAGTTCTGATCAATCCCGCAGGCATCACCAGCCTTGAAGCCTGTGAGGATGACCCGGCTCTGGCGATGCGGGTGAACGCGGACGCACCGGCGGAAATGGCGGCGTGGGCCGCCAAACGCGGGGTGCGCATCTATCATTTCAGCAGCGATTACGTGTTTGCCGGCAAAACCCCGGAGCTCCGCCGCGAGGACGAAATGCCAGCGCCGCTCAGTGTTTACGGTCTCAGCAAACTGGCAGGTGAGCAGGCCATCCTCGCCCATCCGGCAAACCGGGTGATTCGCGTTTCATGGGTTTTCGGCCCGGAAAAACCCTCCTTCATCGATCAGATCTTCGACGCCGCACTGGCCGGCCGCCCGCTTCAAGCGGTTGCCGACAAACTGTCGCTGCCGCTGTTGACCACCGACCTTGCGGCATGGATGCACTTGATTCTGGAAACCGAGACCACCGGGATTCTCCACGCCTGCCAGTCGGGCGAAGCCACCAGCTGGCATGGAATGGCGGTCGCGGTCGTCGAGGAGATGGCCGCCCGGGGAGCCCTCCAGGCCATTCCGCACATCACGCCGCTCAAACTCGACGAAGTTAGTGCCTTCCGCACCCCGCGACCCAGGTTCACTGCGATGGACAACCGCCGGCTCGCCAAAGTGATCGGCACCCCGCCGCGCCCGTGGCGCGAGGCGGTTGCGGGTTACGTGCGGGATCGCTGCGCCCTACTTTGATCGGGGAAAGACCACCCGCGCCACGACCGGGAAATGGTCGGAGACCATCGGATTGTCTTTGGATAGAATGCCGGCTTCCCGGATCTCCGCCTCCTTGCTCACGAAAATATGATCGACCTTCAGGTTGCCCGCCAGACTGCCCCGCCAGAAATGCAGGGTGCGCCGGTCGCGTTGCCGCGGATGCAGCGTTTGGAAGGTGTCCACCATTCCGTTTTGCCAGCTTGTTGTGGCTCCGGCGAGGGATGACCTACCGCCCGTGAGGTAGATGATTCCGGGATTGCTTTCGATCGAATTGAAATCACCTAACAAGACCACCGGTTCATCCCGCTGTTTGCGCCCGTCGATTTGCCCAGCCATTAGAATGGCCGCACGTTCGCGGGATGCCTGGCTCTTGTGATCCCAGTGGGTGTTGAACACGTAGAAACCGCGGCCGGTGGCGCGATCCACCAGCCGCAACCAGGTGGCCACGCGCGGAATTTGATTGCCCCAAGTCATCGACCCCGGCTGTTCCGGCGTGTCTGATAGCCAGAAGGTGCCGGCGTCGCCCGGATCCGGCTCGAATCGGTCCCGCCGATAGAAAATCCCCGAATACTCCCCCGCCCTGCTGCCGTCGTCGCGGGCATTTCCGGAAAACTCAAACTCCGGCAGCGACGCCCACAAATCCGCCGCCTGGCCGTGCAGCGCCTCCTGCACGCCGAAGACATCCGGCTGTTGCGCCCGCAACATTCTAACCGCTCCAGGAATCCGCTGCGACCACGCGAGTGGCCCGGGGTCGCCCGGGTTTTCGTAGCGCACGTTGAAACTCATCAGCTTGAGCTCCAGCGCGCCATCCTCACGCACCGGCACGGCCTTTGGCTGCTCCAAAGCCCGGCTGCGTTGACAACCGGAACCGGCGAGCAGAGCGACGAGCGATAGCGCCCCCAAGTGGTTGAATCGGATCATCAATCCTGCGAACCTACCGGAGCATACCTCATCGTAAAGCGGCGCTTACAAAAAAAGCCGCCTCCATGATGGAAGCAGCTTTTTCAGAAATGTGTGGCAGAGCGCTCAGTTCGCAGCGGCAACGGCGGGAGCCGGGTTCACCACGTTCACGCGGCGGCCTTCGCGGTCGAAAAACACACGGCCATCCACCAAGGCGAACAAAGTGTGATCCCTGCCGATGCCGACGCCGAGGCCCGGATGCACTTTCGTGCCGCGCTGGCGGATGATGATGTTGCCAGCAATCACGACTTGGCTGCCGAATTTTTTGACGCCGAGGCGCTTGCTGCGTGAGTCGCGACCGTTCTTGACGGAACCTTGTCCTTTTTTATGGGCCATGGAAGTGGATGAAGTGAGGGTTGGAAATCAGCCGGCGATCGAGGTGATCTCGAGCGTCGTGAGACTGCGGCGGAAGCCGATGGTTTTGTGGAAGCCCTTGCGGCGCTTGAACTTGAAGGCAACGCCCTTGGGTCCGCGATATTGGTTGATGACCTTGGCAGTCACTGAAGCACCTTCGACGAGAGGAGCACCGATTTTCACGGATTCGCCCTCGCCGACGATCAGGACGTCGAAGGTGATTTCTGAATCGACTTCAACGTCGAGCTTCTCGACATCGAATTTGTCGCCTTCTTGGATGCGGTACTGTTTGCCGCCGGTTTTGATCACTGCGTAGGCC
This sequence comes from Luteolibacter sp., assembly GCA_044374015.1. Classification (GTDB taxonomy): domain Bacteria; phylum Verrucomicrobiota; class Verrucomicrobiia; order Verrucomicrobiales; family Akkermansiaceae; genus Luteolibacter. The sequence goes on from JBIPND010000080.1 coordinate 7,433, forward strand.
ATGGCCGTAATGGGAAATGAATGGATCCACCCAGTTGGGCGGGCGGGGAGAACACCACGGCATCCCCCCCTGCGCAAGATTTTTTTCTAGGGTTTCGGTATTTTTAAGGTTTCGGCCTCCCGGTTTTCCGCATCCGCGACAAATCGCTGCAATCGTAAGGAGAAATCGAAGCATTCCCCGCCCGGTGCGCCGCCGGTCCCCCTCTCTCGCGCCAGCCGGCACCCTCCATCCCCGCAGGGCTTCCTTGGTGACGGATGACGGATGACGGATGGCCCAAGTCTCAGCCGCTGCTAGCAAATATCTTAGATATTAAATATGTGATGCTTTTTTCATGAGTAATCTGACCCCAAGCACATGGAGCGGCGTGTCTATGACCGCCGCAAACTGGCCCCGAGGCCGTGAGGTGAAGCAAAAGCAAATCAAGGAACTTCGCCATCCTTCCGGCGTCGACGCTCATCGAGCGACGCTACAAGCTTCCCGCAGGCGCGGATGAATCTCTTGGAGCCCGTCTGAAATCAAAGATTCGTAAGATTCGTAAGATTCGTCGGACTCGTGGTGCCAGTCAGTGCTGATCCCAGAGACTTGCGCCTCCAATCCTCAACCACGACTGCGGATCAGAGGATAAAATAGTAATCCCCTACGACGGGCGGGCAGAATGTTACGATGCGGGAACCCCAGAGATCGGCTTCGTTCTCGCCGCCGGCCTCGCCGGCGAACTCGGCGGCCCCAAACGCTGCGGCAAATTCGATGCTCTCTGCGCCTGCGCCGGCATGGTCCCACGCACCTATCCCGACTTCGCGGACTCAACTCGAAAATTGGAAATTTTCGCCGCACTTGACCTAAAAGGAAATTTAGGAACCACGAATCTTACGAATCTCACGAATCTTTAATTCCTGATGACTTTGATTCACCTCATCGGAAGAGTGCGTTCAATGACGCCCATAACCCTCTCATTTTCCGTGTATTCTGGGTGTTTT
>JBIPND010000081.1:0-8369 GCA_044374015.1 Luteolibacter sp.
CGGCCGCAGGGCCAGTTAGCGACGGTCACAGACGCGCCGCCACAGCGGCGCTGGGAACGCCTGTAGCGTCGCTCTATGAGCGTCGATGCCCATGAAATGCGCGAAGCTCCTTCATGGGCTCTTCCTCACCCCCCACGGCCGCAGGGCCAGTTAGCGACGGTCACAGACGCGCCGCCACAGCGGCGCTGGGAACGCCTGTAGCGTCGCTCTACGAGCGTCGATGCCCATGAAATGCGCGAAGCTCCTTCATGGGCTCTTCCTCACCCCCCACGGCCGCAGGGCCAAGTCCCGCAACGGCCGTGACATCCTGCCGATGGAGGGCGCAAGTCTCGTCGCCAGCTTCACCCAGGACCGCCAAATCGACCGCACGCTGATCTGGGAACATTACGACAGCCGAGCCATTTCGCAGGGCAAATGGAAGCTCGTCGGCCGGCCCCAAAAACCCTGGGAGCTCTATGAGATCGAGGCGGACCGCAGCGAAATGCACGACCTGACGGGAAAATTCCCAGAAAATGCCAAGGAACTGGCGAAGCGGTGGGAGCGGGAGGCGCATCGCAACTTGATCTATCCAAAGCTGGGCGGGCGGGTAAATCAACCTTCGCATTTTCCCGCGCGTCTGATTTCCTGACCCCACCATGGCGACTTTCATTGCAAACGCGGATTACGAGGAGAAGGACAGCGACCCGATCAAACTGGAGCCCGGCGACGAAATCTGCGTCGGCGTGCTCGACCGCGCGTGGCCCGGCTGGGTCTGGGCGACCGACCGCAACGACAACGACGGCTACGTGCCCGAGGAAATTCTCGAACCGCTCGGCGAAGGCCGCTTCGCCGCGATCGAAGCCTACGACCCCACCGTGCTCACCATCAAACGCGGCGACCGCCTCGAATCGCTCCGCCAAATCCACGGCTGGCACTGGTGCAAAAACGAACGCGGCGAAGAAGGCTGGGTCGGCGGGTATTTGTTGAAGCCGGTTTGAACGACGGCGATGGAAGATTCCAAGTCACGTTTCATCGAAGCCGCGATCCGTCCGTTTGCCGACCAGGCGGAAACCCGGCTGACGGCGAAAGCGTGGCTGGAAACCTCGGTCCAAGGGGACGACTCCCAATGGGAAGAGGCGATCCGGCGTTGGGGAAACCGGAAGCCGCGCGGCAGCGGCTGGCGGATCGCTTTTTATGGAGTCATCACTTTGGTTTCGGCGGTCGTCTGGATCAGCGTTTCGGGAGACACTCTTGAGCATGTCAGGTGGGTGCAGTCTTCGCTCGCTCCGCTATCAGCGCCGAATACCGGATCGCGGGACACGGTTTTCGAACATCTATCCGAATCCAGCAAGCTGCTGTTTTCCGGCAATGATTCCAGCGGCGCGCTGACACCCGGCAAGGAATCGCTCTGGCAGAGCGAACCGGAAAATCCCGCTTATTTCGCCGAATACGCGCGGGCCTTCAGCCGGGAAAACGGCGTGACGCCGCCGGGCTACCTTGAAACCGCCCGCCGGCTGGATCCCGCCAATGCTTGGTTCACCTACCATGCCGCCGAGATCGAGGCCAAGGAAGTCGCCAGCCAGAACCCGGACCAAAGCTGGACGCTCAAAGACCCGGCGCGGATGGACCGGGTCCTCGGGCTACTCCAGCAAGCCCGTGACCAGACGAATTTCGAATCCCATGCCGCGGAAATGTTAGGCAGGCGGCTGGCCTTGATGCCGCGACGTGATCTACCCGAATCGATCGACGCCGTGATACGGCTGGCATCCGGCCAGATGTCTGCTTCCGCCTATTTCGTGCATCTCCCCGCCGCCATCTCCGCTCAGTCAAGGGAGGTGGCCGAGTTTGGTGACGTCGAAGCATTTCAGCAGATCGCCCGAGACGGCGAAAAATTCCTGGGCGGCATATGTTCCAACCGGGTGGAAACCTTGCTCACCGAGGTCATCCTCTTCGGAACTGCGTATTCCCTGAGCCAGCGATTCGCGGACGATGCGAAAAAACTGGGGCTGGCAAAAGAATCCGAAAAGTGGAGCGGGAGACTCGCGCGATTGAGCGAAAATCGCAAAGGACGGTCATCTCGAAAATTCATGCTCGATGGCCGACCGGCCGATCCCCGGGTATTCGACTCGCTCACGCTATCCAGCGCGCTGGAAGTCACCCGCATCGTAAAATCCCAACCGCCGCTGACCCGCGCGGATTTGAAGCCGGGGAGCATGCTCGAGCCAGCATTGGTTCGAGCGCGACCGCATGATCAAAGCCGACCCGGCGATGCCCGGTTGGACCGCCTACGAAGCCAAAATCGCCGTGCAAGCCCGCAAGGAACTGCGCGAAGCCCTCGGTGACCGATGAAAAAAGCGAAGCGTCACAAGGAGGGGCGGACTCCGATCCGCCCAAGCCCATGGGAAGCCAATGACGTGAGCACAGCGCTTTCCATCGTCACTTCATGGGCAAGGCGATTCGGAGATCGCCACTCCTTGAGTGAGTTGCACCCGAAAGCAAATCCCTAAATGCATTGCTGTTTATACCTCACCAATTTTCCGGGATGACTCATCCCCAACAAGCCCTGATAGAAACCGCCACCCGGTCGTTTTCCGACAATGCGGAAATGAAACTCGCAGCGGCGGATTTCCTCGAAAAGCGGCTCGACGCCGATGTGCCGGAAACCGCCGCGATGGTGGCGCGGTGGGATGAGGTGGACGGCACCGGGAAAGGTCGGTCCGGCTGGCGAATAGGGCTCTGGCTGGCGGTGGTGGCTTCGGCGCTGGCGATGGTTTTGGCGGATCTCGACGAGATTTCCCGTTATTCGAAGTGGGTGGGATGGGCGGCGGCGTTCAACCTTTTCCATCCGATGCCGGAGGAGCCGGTGGAGCGGATCGCGAGCCGATTGAATGAGGCGGAGAAGCTGCTGTTATTCGGCGATTTGTCTCAACCGGGAAAGGCGGAGCGCAAGCAGGGATTGTGGCGGAGCGAGCCTGGGAATCCGGCTTATTTTGCGGATTATGCGGCGGCGTTCGCATCGGAAAATGGCAAGTTGCCGCCGGATTTCCTGGAAACCGCGCGGCGGATCGATCCGCAGAACGCCTGGTTCACCTGCTTCGCGGCGGCGGTGGAGGCGAAGGAGGCGGTGAAGAAGAATAGCCGTAAAAGCAAGCGGGTGGATGGTGAAATCGTTTATACGGAGCCGGTCACTTGGACAATTCTGGACCAGGGCCGGTTGGACCGGTCGATGGAACTGCTGCGTGAAGCGCGGGAGCAACCGGAATACAATGACTACCGGGCGGAGTTGCTGAAAAAGCGCCTACCCCTGCTGCCACAAGAGACTCTCGCCGAGCAGCTTGATTCGTCGAGCGCCTTGGCCAGCACCACCGGTTTTTCGAGCATCCAATTCAGAACCCTGGCGGACGGGATCGCCGCCAAGGCTCAGGTTTTCGGAGACTCCGGCGATTTGCAGGGTTTTCAAGAACTCACCGCAGATGGCGAGTTGCTGCTGCGCCGGATTTGCGATGATGCGAACTTGACCTTGGTGGATGGGTTGATGCGATCCGTGATGGTGAACGGGGTGGCGGGAGGTTTCGTCGATCCTGCGGAGAAACTCGGATTGTTGGAGGAATCCGCGCGCTTGAAATCGATCGAGGAACGGGTGACCCAACACAGCAAGGACCGCGACAAGCGCCCGTTCATCGTCGATGGTCGTCCGGTGGAACGCGGAACCAAGGCGGGGGGATTGAGCGGCTCCGTGGAAATGATCTCCAGATTTTCCGCGCAACAACCGCCTCTAAGCGATCAGGATCTGAAGCCGATGCGGCTGGTCGGCCACGAGCTAGCTTCGCGATTTCTCGGCTACGTTTCATGGTTGCTGATGGCGCTCTGCCTCGGGGTGGTGGCCTGCTATCGCTATCGCGTGGCCACTCTTTCCCGGCGGCTGGCGGGGCGGATGGAAGTCCTGCTGGACCGGACGGATTGGGCGTGGATCATCGGGGCCGGCGTGATCGCCCCGTTCGCCTACGTGATGGTCGTCAACCGCCTCACGCCGCTGGGCGGGCGGGATTTGACGGTGACGGGAGCCGCGCACTGGATGCCGGTCGGGCATTTTCTCGGGCTGTGGATTTTGTGGCTGGTGGTGCCGGTGCAGGTCGTCCGCTGGCGCATGGCCAAACGCGCGGGCAAGCTGGGGTTTTCCCGGCCATGGTTGGGTTCAGGGCCTCGGAGCGCTATTGGTTCCGGCAGGATACGCTGTCGAAGTTCGATCTCGCCGGACCCGGATGGACGACTTACGAAACCCGGGTGGCCGTGCAAATGCGCAAAGAGCTCCGCGAGATTCTCGGGTATGAGCCGTGACCGCTGTTACGCCGCCGAATAGGTCCTCGCCACGAAATTTTCCGGCGTTTCGAGTTCGAAGAGATCGTCGCCGATGTGGGCGAGATACCAGCCGTTTTCCAGAACCTGCTTTTTAAGATCTGCCGAGGCGGAAACGCAGGCGATCATGCCTTGGAAGGTCTTGTTGCTGTGCTCGGGAAGCATCGTGAAAATGCCGTCCATCTTGCGTTTCATCTGGGCGATGTCCTCTTTCCTGAGACTGCTTTTGATTTCCACGATCATGCCCCGGTCGATTTTGTCATTGCTGTAGGCGAGCACGTCGTATTCCTCCTCGCGTCCGCCGCGGCGGACCCTCACGCCGGGGGCGACGAAGTCGTTCATCCCGAATTTCTCCCGCAGAATCCTGACGATGGAACGGTAGGCAAGTCCTTCCGCGAAGGAACCGAACTTGTTGCCCAAACCTCCAATCTGAATCCCCAGCTCCTTCAGGCGGCGATCCGTATCCTTCATCTGCCGATCCGTATCCTTCATCTGCCGATCCGTGTCCTTCATTTGCTCCGCGGTCTCTTTTTGAGAGAGGAGTAAACTCGTGACCAGTTCTTTCAGTTCAGCCGTGGACATAGCTGGAAACTACCACCCTTGGCGCGGACGGTCAACGCGCCTCAGGATTTCCCTTGCCAACCCCACCTGCGCACTTCTGGTCACGGTCTGCGCCCCTGGGATTCATTCCGGCCTTTCCACCGGTCGCGATCGTCGGGACACTCGGCGATGCTTTCCGCCCCGGACTCTCTCATCGAAGCCGCCGTTCGTCCGTTTTCAGACAATGCGGAGATGAAGCATGCCGCCGCCCACCTGCTCGCCGGGACGACCTCCGTGACTTTTTCCGCGGACGCCACCGCCCGCTGGAATGAGGTGGATGGGAAAAAGCCCCGCCGTTGGCTGAAAATTTCGCTGCTTTGCCTGCTCGGGGTGGCGGCGGCGTTCATCGCCACGGGCGCTGCGCGGGAGCTATTTTATTACTGGAAGTTCGAGGAGATGTTCATCCATGGCTATGCGCTGGGGGATTTGGATGCGGAAAAGGTCATCGGCAAACATTTCAGCCCGGAGGAGAAGTTGCTGCTCTTTCGGGATCGGGATTTGGCGCGGGAGCAAAGCGAGAGGGTCTGGAATAGCGCCCCGGAGAACCCGGCCTATTTCGCGGAATACTTGTGCGAATTTCAACGCGGCAACGATTCCCTGCCGCCGGATTTCTTGGAAACCGCCCGCCGCATCGATCCCGGCAACGCCTGGTTCACCTACCTGGCGGCCGCCGCCAGCGGCAAGGACTCGGTGGAGAAGGGAGCGACCGGGAATTGGAAAATCAAGGATGCGGCAGGCTACGAGCGGGCGCTGGAGCTGTTTCACGAGGCGGCCAGCCAGCCGCGCTGCGAGAACTACCAGCGCCAAATGCTGGTGAAACGCCTCGCGCTGCTGCCGCAGGGCGATTTCATCGAAAATGCCTATTCCTCCATCAGCCTCGACAAGGTGGGCGGAAATTCCCTGCGGCTTTACCATGCGATGATCCCGGTTTCCGCAAGGGCGTGGCAATTTGGAGAAAGCGGCGACCTCGAAGGGTTTCGTCAACTTCAGGCAGATCAGGAGGCGTTCAGCCGACACTTGCTCGCGTCCCCTCCAGCCGGCCTCATGGAGGGGATGATTTTTCCAGCCATGCTCACGGGTCCGTTCGAAGAAATGGCCACCAGCGCCACCAAACTGGGGCTGACGGCAGAGGCGGAGCGGATGACGAAGACCCGGGAGCGGGTAAAAAGTGAGAATGAAGCCCGCAGGAAGCGGGAGTTCGCCGTGGATGGCAAGGAGCCGCAAGAGATCAGCGGGACGGTGGCGGGGCTTCATCTTTCCCTGCTCGGGAGGATGGTGGACCAACCCCCGCCGCTGACAGCTGCGGATCTGAGGCCGGGCAGGCTGATGGATCACGAAATCATTTCCCAATGGGGCATCCTGGGCGCGGCGGTTTTGCTGCTGCCGGGGCTCGCGGCGGTGGCCGGCTATCGGTTTCGCTCCGGGGCGGTGGTCAGACGGCTCGCGGGACGGATGGGACAATTGCTGCGGCCCGCCGATCTGTGCTGGCTGATCGGCGGCGGGGTGATCCTGCCGTTTTTGTATGTGATGGCGGTCCAGCGGCTGACGCCCTTCGGCGGCCGGGATTTCAGCCTCTTGGCGAATGGCCTGGAAGTTTCGGGGCAAATCGTGCCGATGCCTTTCGCGCAATTTCTCGGGTTGGTCGTCCTCATGATGATCCTGGCACCGCTCATCGCCCGCTGGCGGCTGGCCAAACGCGCGGGGATCTTCGGCTTTCCCGGCGGCATCCCGTGGCTCGGCGGGCTGGCGGCGGCCTGCGGCTTTGCCTTCATCCCGGTGATCGGCTGGGCGGCGCATGCCGGAACGGGCGAAGCGGTGGCCCTGCTGGCGGTCCCGGCATCGTGGGCACTGGCGGTGGGGATCATGGCCTTGTTCAGCAGGCCGGAAAATCGGTTGAGGCGCAGCACCACGGCGCGGGCGCTGGTCCCGGCCTACGCGGCGGCGGTGATTTTGATGATCGGCGTGATCCCGATTTTCAAAGCCGGGGAAAAGCACTGGCTGCGGCAGGACCGGCTGACCATGTTCGATCCGGCCCGGCCCGCACCGTCGATTTACCAATACGAAATCATCGAACAAGCGCGGAAGGAGCTGCGGGAAGTGCTGGATGGGAGATCGGAAAGATAGGCTGGGTTTTTGATGGATTCAGGCAGGCGCGGAAATCTTGGGGAGCACACGCGCCCCCGCGTGTTGTTTCCGCCGCCCTCGTCGGAAACCGCGTTGAATGGCTTGGACGGCCGGTCTTCGGCGAGGGCGCCAAAGACAACACGCGAGGGCGCGTGTGCTCCCGGTGGATGCTTCGCGCCACACACTAGAGTTTCTTAGCCGGGCGGTGAGATGATCGCCGCATTTCACCTCCTTGCCGTCCTTGAAGCGGATGGTGTATGGCTGGCCGGTGGTGGTGGAAACGCTAATCCCGTAAGGCCATCACTGCTTTTTCCACGGCGGAACTGAGGGATCCGGTTTTTTCAGCAAGTTCTTCCAAACGGGCGCGGACGTCGGGCGCGAGCAGGACCACGGTGCGGCGGGTCTCACGGCGCTTGCGCCCGGAACCGCTGCGTTTCCCGCCGCGCAGGCTTGCTGCCAGATCGGTGAATCCCGCCTTTACGTCGGCCAAAAGCGCGGGGCTGGCAGAAGGAGCCGGGGCATTTTCTGCCAGTAAATCCTCGATCGCTTGCTCGGCCGGAGTGAGTTTCACCTTGAGAGGATCGTATTTCGCGGGTGGCTTGGTTTTCATGAGAGGTAGCGTTTATGGAGTTTTCTGGATGGATAGGCGGTCAACAACACCAAAATCGCCCAGAGAGACTCCAGAGAACAAGAATTGCGCTCCCGTTTTCGATCGCTACGTTGGAAACATGACATTGAAGGCGATCATCCATGAAGCGGAGGAGGGCGGATTCTGGGCGGAGGTGCCAGCGTTGCCCGGTTGTTTCACCCAGGCTGAATCGCTCAAGGAATTGGAGGCCAATCTCCATGAGGCAATCGAGGGATGGCTTTTCTTAAATTAGGTCTGCAGCGAAGTTTGATGAAGTTGGTTCCGCTGCGAGACGACGAGCTCTAGGGCCCAGGCGAGATTTCCCTTGCCAAGCATCGGCTGTTTTCCCAGCTTCCCCGCCCCTCCTCTAGCCGCCTTACTCACCAACGAAGATCCGGAGGGGCTCCATGCGGCAAATCTTCAACATCGCCCGTCCTGATTTCAAGGCGGGAAACCTAGACATACCATGATCAACGAACTCATCAACGAAATGGTGGACGCCGGCGTCCACTACGGCCACCAAACCAAAAAATGGAATCCGCGCATGAAGCCCTTCCTCATGAAGGACAAAGGCGGAATCTACATCATCGACCTGGAAAAAACCGTTCAGCAACTCGATAAAGCCTCCGATTTCCTCGCCGACCTCGTTGGCAAGGGCAAAAAAGTCCTCTTCGTCGGCTGC
>JBIPND010000082.1:0-8276 GCA_044374015.1 Luteolibacter sp.
CCGCTTTTCCGATCATTTTCATTCCATGTCCTCATCCATTCTCGAAGAATCCGTCGCCTCCCACGAGACCCCCGGCAGCCAGTTCTATCCGCCGTTCCAGGTCACTCCCGAGCTGATTGCCGAGGCCGATGAACGGATCGCGCACTACCCGGAAAGCAAGCGCTCCGCCACTTTGCCGCTGCTCCACATCGTGCAGCATCATTTCGGCTACATCTCGGCACCCGCCATCGAGTGGATCGCCGCCAAGCTCGAGCTGGAGCCGATCAAAGTGCTCGAAGTCGTCACCTTCTATCCCGGTTTCCGCCAGTCCGCGCCCGGGAAATTCCACATCCGCGTCTGCCGCACGCTTTCCTGCGCGATGGGCGGCTCCTATGAACTGATGGAGCGGCTGTGCGAGCTGACCGGCATCGACCGCTCCGCCAGCGACTCTCATCACCACCCCATCAGCGTTTCGCCCTGCGGGAAATTTTCCGTCGAATTCGCCGAGTGCCTCGCCTCCTGTGGCAGCGCCCCGGTGTGCCTGGTCAACGATGATTTCCACGAAGCCGTCGCCCCGGCCAAAGCCGAGGAACTCCTCGCCAAATACGCTCCGCGAGTGTAAGGGAAAGGCATGTCTCCTTCCACAGCGGAATTTCTCGCCGCACCCGACCTTCCGTTGGTGATCGCAAAAGTCTCTCTCGCGCTCCAACGCGAGGCGCAACTACGCGAGCAATTCCGGGATGAAATCGAACCTCACGAAAAGGGAGAATTCATCAACGGCGAAAAAATCATGCACTCCCCAGTCCGTCACGCCCACAATCATGTCAGCTCGTTGATCGTCGGACTTCTTTCTACTTACGCTCGCGCCCACTCTAACGGGATTGTCGTTTACGAAAAGGCCCTCTGCGGTTTTTCCCGCAACGATTACGAGCCGGACATCGCCTGGTTCGGGCCGGAGAAAACCGCGTCCCTCGCCCCGGAAACCATGATTTATCCGATCCCGGACTTGATCATCGAAATCCTCTCTCCGTCATCGGAAAAACGCGACCGCGGCGTGAAGCTGGAGGACTACGCCGCCCACGGCGTCGCCGAATACTGGATCGTCGATGCCGACAAGCGGACCATTGAGCAATACCTTCTCGCCGAAGATGCCGGAGTCTATCATCTCGCGGAAAAGCTCGGTCATGGTGACATCACGCCCTTCAGCTTTCCCGGCCTCGCCATCCCGCTCGCCGCGTTGTTCGAGGATGCGCCGAATCTCGCGTTTCTGCGCACGATTTTGTGATCGAACCGGCGATTTTTGCCAAAATTGGGTTTTGCTTGGCGGGTTTCCCTGCCAATACTGCGCCGGACTTTCGACGCATGATCACCTACACCAAGCAGCCCCACGCCCGCGAATATCGGCTCATCTTTAAAAACGTGGACCGCGAGGGCTGGGATCCATCCATCGATTGTTACCTGCGCGATGGCGGATACGAGGATTTGAAAAAAGCCTTCACCCTGCAGCCCAAGGACATCACCGAAGAGGTGAAGAAGTCCGGTTTGCGTGGTCGCGGCGGTGCGGGATTCCCCACCGGCATGAAGTGGACGTTCATCCCGCCAAACAACACCAAGCCGGTCTATCTGATTTGCAACGCCGATGAATCCGAGCCCGGCACGTTCAAGGACCGCTACATTCTCCATCAGGATCCGCACCAGCTCGTCGAGGGCATGGTCATCTCCGCATTCGCCGTCGGCGCGCACACCGCCTACATCTACATCCGTGAGGAGTTTCCCGAGGCCGCCCTGATCGTCGAGCGCGCCATCGAAGAGGCCCGCGCGAAAAACTTTCTCGGCAAAAACGTGCTGGGCTCCGGCTTCGATGTGGAAATCTACGTCCACCGCGGCGCGGGTGCCTACATCTGCGGCGAGGAAACCGGCCTCATCGAATCGCTCGAAGGCAAGCGTCCCTACCCGCGCATCAAGCCGCCGTATTTCCCCGCCGCGCTCGGCCTTTACATGTGCCCGACCATCGTCAACAACGTCGAGTCGCTCTGCCACGTGAAGCACATCATCCAAATGGGCGGCGATGAATACGCCAAACTCGGAGTGGCCAGAAACACCGGCACCCGCATCCTCTGCGTTTCGGGCGACGTCAAAAATCCGGGTTATTTCGAAGTCGAAGTCGGCAAGCTCACCATGCGCGAGCTGCTCTACGACCTGTGCGGCGGTCCCAAGGACGGGCGCGAATTCAAGGCGGTCATCCCCGGCGGATCGTCCTCGAAGATTCTCAAATGCACCGAGGTTTTCAAACTGAAGAACCCCGACGGCACCACCAAGGACCTCGATTTCTGGGACATCCAAATGGACTTCGACACGCTCGCCGCCTGCGGCTCGATGGCCGGCTCCGGCGGGGTGATCGTGCTTGATGACACCCGCAAAATGTCGTGGGTGCTCAACAACCTCAACGCCTTCTACGCCCACGAATCCTGCGGCCAGTGCACCCCATGCCGCGAGGGCTCCACCTGGATGAAAAAAATCTCCGACCGCCTCGTCGCCGGCGTCGCCACTCCAGCCGATATCGAAACGCTCGAAAGCGTGGCCTATCAGATCGACGGCCGCACCATCTGCGCCTTTGGCGAGGCCTCCTCATGGCCGGTCGAGGCGATCATCGGCAAGTTCCGCGACGAGCTTCTCTCAGAGACGAAACCGGAAAACGCCGCCCTCCCGCAGAACCCCGAAGCGGAAGCCCAGCGGCGGTTTTTGCAGCCAGCCTGATCCACTCCGATGGCCCCGCAATCCAAGTCCCAGGTGGTGGCGTTGATCGCCCGGGTGCTGCTTGGCGCGTGGTTTCTCTACAGCGGCGGCTTGAAAATCTTCGGCACCGGCCTCGACCGCTTCACCCGCGACATCGCGAACTATCAGATGGTGAAGCCGCCGCTGGATGCCGTGGCCGCCTACACCGTGCCGTGGCTTGAAGTCATCGCCGGCATCTGCCTGCTGCTCGGATTCCTCCGCCGCGGCGCGATCCTTACCATCGCCGGGCTGGTGGTGGTTTTTTCCATCTCCATCGGCTGGGCGTGGTTTCACAACCTGGACATCACCTGCGGCTGCCACGGCGGCGACGCGCCGATCCAATACTGGGCCAAGGTCGCCGAGTTCCTCGGATATTTCATCCTGCTCGCCTGGCTGTGGCGGATCGAAACCCGGCCCCATCAAGGAGTGGCGGACTCCGGCCGCCCTGCCCATGGGGAGCCCATGAGCTGAGAGAATCGCTTTTCACGGATTTCTCATGGGTATGGCCAATCGGATCTCGCCCCTCCTTGGGTCAAGACTCGGTCACGGTCCGCTGAACTTGATGCGCATGCCCTCCGGGGCGGTAGCTGGCGCGTCTCGCGCCTCCCGTGATTTTGAATCACTCCGTCGCGCCCCAGACCTTTTCCATGATGGCGAAGGCGGTGGGGTCGTGCTGGCGAAGCTCGGCGCGAACGAAGGGATGGAAGTCATTGTGATAGAGATAGGCCTCGGTGGCTTCCGCGAAGTATTCCTTGTGATTGGTGGCGGCGTAGTGCTTCACCGTTTCACCGGAGTATAGCAGGGATTTTTTCCGGCATCAGAATGGCGATGCGCTCCAAGTGGTTGGAAAGCATGCTGAGAGTGCGGGTCCCGAGTTCCTTGTATTCGCCGCTCACCAGCCGGGCGTCGGCGTGGACCGTCCAGCCTTGGAGGTCGAGTTTCACAGTTTCCACCCAGCCGACTTTTGCGGGCGCGGATTTGTCGCTTTCGGCGACGGCGCTGAACAGACCGATCAGCAGCAGGAGGGGCAGGGCGATTCTGGAAATCATGGCAATAGATACGCGGGGGTTTCCCCGATTTATCGCTCCCGTTTGACGCGGCCTCGCGTAATCCCAGCTGCGCCTATTTTTCCCAGCCCGGCAGCCGACTCGAAATTCGGCGGCACCTCCGCCAAAATTCCCCCCGCCCCGCACTTTCTCCTTCCCGTCCTAACTCGATCCCCTAGCCTCGACACAAGCTTTTGGGCGACGATTGGCTCATCGACCACATCGCCACCATTGGCGTCATTATGGCCTTCGGGCAGGACCAATATCGGTTGGCCACCGGGAATTCCACAATGATCGAGGAATCAGCGCGGCTTCCCCGTCATCCCGCCCGGAACAGATAGTTACTTCACTTTTCGATAATGCCCTCTCAACCCCTTCTAGAAGAAACCTTCTTGCGCGCTCAGTGGAGCAGCGAATTTAACTCTTTCGAATCAAGCCGCGTCTCTGCGGAACTGCTTGCCCGCCTGCGTGCTTGGGCTGCCCGCGATCATCTCAACGAACGCGCCTCCGAATCCGCGACACCCCCGCCGCCTCCTTCCGCCGCTTCGTCTTCTGGAAAGTTTTCCAACCCGACATGCTGCTCGCTGGCTCGACTTCAAAAGCCACCAAATCTTCGACGAAGCCATCACCTACACCGCCCTCCAATTCTTCCGCGGCTCACCGAATGAAACCCTCACCTGCGTCTTCGCGCCCGATGGCAACGCGGCGGCGGTTCAATGGGAAACTGCTGACCAAGTTCCTTACGACGAACTCCCGGAGGAAGACGCGTGGACACTCGCGCCGAAGGCGGAGATGGAGCTTGTTAGTAGATTGGTTAGTGGATTCGGAAGTATGGAAAAATCGTGCGCCGGAATTTTCGTCGGCATCCAAACGAGCATGAACGACCTCTTTCATCTGGAAGAGGTCGCTCCCGGTAAATTTAGAAACCTGATCATGCCCGAGTCGGAAGTGGTCGAACTGGAATCCGATCTCATTCATCCGATTCCGAACTTTCGCCCAACTCGTCCAAAATCACCGACCTTTCATCTGCAAATCTCAACGCGGCTCTCACATTCCTAAAAAAAGCCTCCAACGAAATTCACGGAGGTGTTTGATTCCCTCCCAGCCACTTTCCAACTGGCCAACTCCGGAAAATACTCTAATCTTCCGTCATGTCAGCGTCACTAAAAGCAATTCAAGCCACAGTCTCTGAAGACGGTGTCGTAACTCTGGCGGAGCATGTCACAGGCCCTTGCAAAGCCGTGCTGACCTTACTTGTTGAAGATCCAACACCCAACGCCGAAACCCTCGCGGCAATGAACGAACCCAACGAAGGCCTCCCTCGCTACAAAACCACCTCCCAGGCAAAAGCAGCCCTCGGTATTTGATGAGGGAAATCGTCTTCAAGAAGCAGTTCAAAAAAGACGTCGAGCGCATCAAACGCACTGGACGCCCGATGGAACGGCTCTCTGAAACTATCGACCTTCTGGCTGAGTCAAAACCACTGCCACCCATCAACAGAGACCATCAACTCATTGGAAATCTCAAAGACTACCGCGAATGCCATCTGGGTGGAGACTGGTTGCTCATTTATCAACTTTCCGACGATACCGTCACCTTCATCCGCACGGGCAGCCACTCCGAACTCTTCGACTGACCCGAGAGAATGGACCCAGTGTGCAAACTTGAGAGATTCCGGCGGCTGTGGCCGGGCGCAGGTGGCGATGACGCACCATGAGGAGCTGGGCCTGAATCCGGATGAGGAGGTCTTGGGAAGAGGATGAATGAATGAAAGCCGGGATGATTCCCGCGGTCCGGGGAGAAGCTGCGCAAGGGCTGGAAGCGAGACGCATCCAGCACGGCCTGCGGCGAGACGCCGCAGCGACGGCGGCGTATGAGACGGAGCAAACTTTTAGGAAGGGGTTGAACTTCTCGCAAGTCCTCTTCAACCTCCGGCGATGAGCTACGCGGAACGCCTTCAGAAACGCATTCTTAAAACCGGATCGCGCCTGTGCGTGGGACTCGACCCGCGGCCCGGCGATGGCGGCGCGGAGTTTGCACGGAATTTCCTCAAACAGGTGATCGATGAAACCGCACTGTGGGCGGTCGCTTACAAACCGAACATGGCCTATTTCGAGGCGATGGGAATCGCCGGTATCCGGCTGTTGGAGGAGTTGCTCGCCGCCATGCCTGAAGACGTGCCGGTGATCCTGGATGCGAAGCGCAGCGACATCGGCGAGACGCAAAAATATTACGCGCAGGGGTATTTTGCGGGTTGGAACGTCGATGCGGTGACCCTCAATCCATTTCTCGGCTACGATTCCATCGAGCCGTTCCTCGACTGGGAAGGGAAGGGGATTTATCTGCTGGCCGTCACCTCAAATGCCGGCTCCGCCGATTTCCAACGCCAGAAACTCGCCGACGGCCGCTCGGTTTTCGAACTCGTCACCGCGCTCGGTGAACGTGCGAAAGCGGAAGGCCGCAAGACCGACGTCGGTTACGTGGTCGGTCTGACCAACGCTGGCGACGTGCTCGACAGAATCCCGGACGCGCCGCTGCTGGTGCCCGGCCTTGGCGCGCAGGGTGGCGATCTGGCGACCCTCGCCGCCTGCGCCCGGACCGCGCCGGATGTGATCAATGTTTCCCGCGGCATCCTCTACGCCGGCGACGAACGCGGGTTCGGCGCGCGGGCCCGGGAATGGGCGGAAAAGATCGCAGCGGCCTACGGCAAGTAAGCGGCATTTTTCCATGCAAGTCCGTTGATGCTGGGCTAGTAATCGTCGCACGTGGAAAAAAAGACCCCATCACTCACCCCGATTCCCACCCGCTACTCCGGTCTGCTGCCGCAGAAAGGCTGGCCGGCTCGGAATCTCCGCTTTCTCCGCCATCGGATCGTCCCGGGGATGTTTCAGCGGGTCGATGGTTACGTGCTGGAACCGGTGCTGGCCCCGCCGGAGATGGACAAGGTGCGCATCACGTGGATCGGCCACGCGTCGTTTTTCCTGCAATTTGCCGGGCACTCAGTGATCGTCGATCCGAATTGGGCGAAGTGGCATGGCCCGGTCAAACGCCAGCGCCAGCCGGGTCTCCACCTGCGCGGCGTGCCCGAGGTGGACCTGGTGCTGGTGACCCACGCGCATTTCGACCACCTCCACAAGCCAAGCTTGAAAATCCTCCAAGCCCGCCAAGGCATCGTGGTCCCGCGCGGCAGTAGCTCGCTGGTCAAGCGCCTGGGTTTCCCCGCCACCCACGAGATGAAAATCTGGGATGAATTGCGCTTCGATCAGTTGGAAATCATCCACACGCCCTCGCATCACTGGGGGGCGCGCTTCATTCATGACACCCACCGGGATTTCGGCGGCTACATCGTGCGTGCCGGCGGCAAGAGCGTGTTTCATTGTGGCGACAGCGCTTACTTTGACGGCTTCCACGAGATCGGAAAACGCTACGAGATCGACATCGCGCTGATGCCCATCGGCGCCTACGAATCGCCCAGCGGGCGCGATGTGCACATGAATCCCGAGGAGGCCGTGCGCGCCTTCGCCGACCTCGGGGCCAAGATTCTGATCCCGATGCATTACGGCACGTTTCCGTTAGGAAATGAACCCCACGAGGAGCCGGTCGAGCGGTTGCTGATGGAGGCCGACCGCCTCGGCATCAGCGATCAAGTCCTGATCCCCGAGGAGGGGGTCGGTATCGAATGGTGAGATAAATTCCGGGCGCGAAAACCAATTCCGTGTATCCTACGACCATGAACCGCCGCAAGCTCCTCGCCCTCGTGTTGCTCCTGCCCAGCCTGGCCTCCTGCGAACCCCAGAAAACCACCATGTCACCCGACGCACAACTCCCCGCCAAGATGCCTGAAGTCCCCGCCGCTGCGGAAGTCACCGACCTCGCCGCCGGCTGTTTCTGGTGCATCGATGCCGCTTTCCGCCAGCTCGACGGTGTGCATTCGGTAACCTCCGGCTACATGGGTGGCTCGGTGAAAAACCCCACTTATGAAGACATCTGCACCGGCGAGAGCGGGCATGCCGAGATCGTGCGGGTGGTGTTTGATCCGAAGAAGGTGGAATTTGAAAAACTGCTAGCATGGTTCTGGGACCTGCATGATCCGACCACGCTCAACCGCCAGGGGAACGATGTGGGGACGCAATACCGGTCCGCGATTTACTATCATTCCGATGCGCAGAAAAAGATCGCGGAAGCCTCGAAAGCCGCGGCCAAGGCGAACTTCAAGGATCCGATCGTGACGGAAATCACCAAGGCTTCCGAATTCTATCCGGCGGAGAACTATCATCAGAATTATTATATGGAGAACAAGTCGAAGAACTCCTACTGCCGCTTCGTGATCGAGCCGAAGTTGAAGAAGCTCAAGCTGGATCATTGAGGACGTGGCGAAACACCCCAGGGCGTGTGCCGTCGGAAACCGGTCCGGAGTTCACGGTTTACCGTGCTCTTGAAGAGGCAAGCTGAAGCTTGAACTCCGGACAGCGGAAT
>JBIPND010000083.1:0-8230 GCA_044374015.1 Luteolibacter sp.
GAAATACATCCGCGAAAACGCGTGTGACGGTATGGACGTGGATTCCCTGCTCCGAGCGGTTCCGCTGTCCAGAAGTGTCATGGAACGGCGCTTCTCACAAATCCTCGGAAGCTCTCCCAAGAGGGAAATCCTGCGCGTCCGACTGGGCCGGGTCTGCCAACTGCTGGCCGAGTCCGATCTTACGCTCGTCGATGTGGCTGGAAAAGCCGGATTTCAACATCCGGAGTATATGAGCCGTTTATTCAAGAAGAAGATGGGAATCACACCCGGCGAGTTCCGCAAGCAGGCAGGTGGGTTGCCGCTGGTCTGATTGGGATTATTCCGGGAAGCGCTCAACAGCCAGGCGGAAGTGGATTTCCTCATCGCGTCCGGCCCCAAGGTGCTGCCGATCGAAATGCACCGGCTTCAAATTGACGCAAAAGTTCAATAAATTGACGCAAAGATTCAATGACTTTGTGCAAAAAACGTGCCAGTCTTCCGGTGCTAAGGTGGCATTCTGTCGCTTTGTCAACCTCTCACTGCTGAACCTGAACCCTGAAACGCGCCTATGCCAACTTGCCAGACAGAAAAACGATCCCTCCGCACTCAAAGTGAAAACCTCAAGTGAAAAGCCCGGTCGGGCGCAATCCCCATGCAGTTCCACCCTGCAGGTTTCGAGCAGGAACGATTTCCTAGCACCAAAGACTTCGAATGTTCTAGTAGCTCACCATGATGAAAATTTGCCATAGCTTACAATTTTCAACCCGTCGTCTCCTATCCCTGCTGATGGCGCTTAATATCTGCATCGCAGGAATCTGCACGGCGCAAATCACTCCGCCCGACCTCACCGCCCCGGGTGTCATCGCGGGCATCGACCACTCCAAGACCTTCAACCTCGGCCCCACCGGTTTGCGCGGATGGATCTACGTCCATACCGACGGATTCGATTACGCTGCATCAGGCCGAATTTCCGATGCGAGTCGCCAGATCCTCATCACCACCGTAGATTCGCCGGGTAATACCGTGCTGGCGGTGGACGATGTGATCCTTGGTGCCATCACCGCCAACTCTGGCACGGTTCCGAATTTCACCTCTGACGCCCGCAAGACCTTCGGCACCGCCATCACCGACGCGGAGAAAACCGGAGCGGGCACCCTTCGCGTCAAACGCTGGCGGGCGGGCACCACCACCGAGGTCAACATCACCATCCCCACGCTCGGTGAATACTCGGCCACCGCTCCCTACAACTGCCCGAAATCCTCAGCGATTCTTACGAATACCCGTAACCAGATGGTCGGCGAACTCCTTGATGACCCGGACTATTTGAACACCGCCAACTCCCACGCCAACGCCATCAACGCTCTCGCCCTTCTCGCCAGCGTTCCTAATGTGGTCGATCCAGGCGATCCGAATACCGGCAATTACAGCACGGCTCGCACCCGCCTGCAAACCTACGCCCGCTCCCTCTCCGGTCAGATCCCTGCGTACCAATGGATACAGGATCAAGAAACCTATATCTGGCATCCTGCCTATCAGTTGGTTTTCCTATCCGAGTATTATCTTCTCACCAACGACACTCAGGTCGTCCCGACCCTCAATGCCTTCACCCTCTGGCTCGCCGAATTCCAAAGCATGTGGGGCACCTACAACCATGGGCCGGGGGGATTCTTACAGGATGGCTCAGGTCGCCGCTTCGCCAGCGGCTACGGTCCGGTTAACGCGTGCGGCAACATCGCCAACATGGCGATCGTGCTCGGCAAGAAGGCCCTGCTGGCCGCCAGCCAGCCCATCGATCCGAAAATCGATACCGCCATCCAACGCGGAAACGGCTTCCTCGGCTCCTACGTCAACAAAGGTGGCATCCCCTACGGCGAACACATGCCCGCCTTATCGCACGCCTCCAACGGCAAGGATGCCTCCGCAGCCGTATTCTTCGGACTGCAAGCCGACCGTTCTGTCGAAACCGAATACTTCAGCCGCATGTCCATCGCCGGCTGGGTCGGTCTAGATGTGGGTCATGCGGGACAGGAGTTAGGCCTGCTCTGGGCCGTTCTCGGTGCCGGCATGGGTGGGGAGGCCGCCGCTTCCGGGCACTTCAAGCAGCTTCTCTGGCGTTTCGATCTCACCCGCCGCACGAACGGCTCGTTCGCCCACGACAGCCAGAATAACGACTATTACGACGGAGCCTCCACCGACAACGGCACCTACCTCGGAAATGCCGCCTCATCCGGTGTCAAAGGCACCGCCATCAACCTGCTCGCCTACAGCCTCCCGCTCAAACAACTCCACATCACCGGAAAAAATCTCAATCCGACCTACACGCTCGACTCCACCAAAGTCGCCAACGCGGTCTCCGCAGGTTACTTCCGTGTGGATCGGGCCGGCCTGTCCATTTCCCAGCTTTTCACCTTCCTCGGCCATTATGACCCCGTCGTGCGTTATTACGCCTCGGTCGAACTCGCCGCCGAAACCTTGTCCATAGCGAACCTCACCACCCTGCGCGGCCTGCTTGCCAGCCCGGATGCCAATGTTCGCCAGAGCGCCGCCGAGACCCTCGGCATCCGCATGGATGCCACCGCCCTGCCGACGCTTGTCGGCATGCTCAATGGACCGAATCGTGATTCCGACCACTGGGTCCGTCAGAAGGTCGCTGCCGCCATCCGCAGCTACACCGCCAGCACCGTCAGCACCCATCGCGACGCTTTGATCAACGCCTTCATCGCCAATGCCCCCGCCGATCATAACGTCATCAATTGGTCCGACCCCTTGCAGTTCAGCAATTCCACCCTCTCCGATGTTCTCTTCAATCAATTGGCGGACTCCACCTTCGATGCTCCAAAAGAAACGCACCTCTATCCCGCGATCCGCGCCGGACTTCTGCTGCCCACGGGTTACTATCGCAGCCCCGTTGCCGCATTCGCCAGAAATCGGCTGAATTTGACCGACTTGCAAAACCTCTTTCCGGAATTGGTTGAGGTGGCTTCCTCAGACACCCCCGCGGACCGCATGTTCAGCTCAGGTAGCCGCGCCAATGCGTTGGCCTTCATGGTGGAAAACAAAATCAGCGAGGGAGTCCCGATTGCCTTCGCCATGATCAATAACCCAAATGCATGGGGAGCGGGTGAATACTACGTCGAAGCCCTTAATGCCCTCGTTTCCTACGGCGATGCCGCCCGCTACACCCTGCCCGGGCTCAGGGCGATCCAGAGTGTATGGAACACGCGTCTGTGGGACAGTGGACTTCCCCACGGGCAACTCAATGATACGATCACATTCCTCGAAAATGTCACTTCCGCCCCTCCCGCCACCAATCTCGGCAAATGCGTCGCCAATTCCCAGATCGTCACCACCACTGGCGCGCAGGCCATCACTCTCACCGGTGCCTCGCCTCGTGGTGCCTTTTCTTTCCAAAAACTTACCGATCCCGCCAACGGCACGCTCACCGGCACCGCCCCCAACTTCACTTACACGCCAAACGTCGGCTTCACGGGCACTGACAAATTCACCTTCCAGACCACCGACTCTCTAACGACCTCCGAGCCCGCCACCGTCGCCATCATCGTCGGCTCGTCCGGCACCGGCATCGCGGCCGCGTATTTCGACAACGCCGATTTCACCGGCCCGGTGCTCCCCCGCACCGATCCCCAGATCAACTTCGACTGGGGCACCGGCTCGCCCGATCCGTCCATCGGAGCCGACACCTTCAGCACCCGCTGGAGCGGATACCTGCTCGCCCCCGAAACCGGCACCTACACCTTGTCCAGCCTCACCAGCGACGGTGTCCGCGCCTACCTCAACGGCGTGCCCGTCATCAACAATCTCAACGATCAATCCACCCGCTGGACCGATGGCCAATCGATCTCCCTGACCGCCGGGCAAAAAGTCCCCCTCTTGCTTGAATACTACGAAAACACCGGCTCCGCCGTCGCCAAACTCAAGTGGAGCGGCCCGTCATTCGCGGGACTCAATGGCAACATCATCCCCCAAGCCTACCTCTTCGAGAGCAACAGCAGCGGCGGCCCGGACACCACCGCGCCCGTGATCTCCACGCTCAATCCCGCCGACAACGCCACCGACGTGGCGCACGCTGCCGACCTCGTGGCGACCTTCAGCGAGAACATCGTGCGGGGCACCGGCAACATCACGATCAAGAACCTGAGTGACGGGACGCAGACGGTCATCCCCATCACCGACACCGTCCAGGTCGCGATCGCCGGCGCAACCCTGATCATCAATCCGACGGCGCTCCTTCCGGGCAGCAAAAACTTTGCCGTCCAAATCGACGCGACCGCCATCGACGACACTTCAGGCAACAGCTTCGCCGGCATCGCCAACGACACGACCTGGAACTTCACCACCACGGCTCCCGACACCACCAAGCCGACCCCGAATCCGATGACCTTCGCCGTGCCGCCGCTGACAGCCGGCTCCACCTCGATCACCATGACCGCCACCACCGCCAGCGATGCCAGCGGCGTGGAATACCGCTACAACAACGTGACCCTGGGAACCAGCAGCCCGTGGCAGAACAGTCCGGTTCTTACTGCGACCGGACTCACCCCTTCCCAGAACTACACCTTCACCTTACAGGCGCGCGACAAGAGTGCGGCAGGGAACACCACCACGGCCTCCGCGCCCGCCAGCGCCAGAACCCTGGGCAGCGGACCGCTGAATCTGATGAGCCTCAATTTCTATGCGTATGGCTCTTACAGTCAGGATGCCGTGACGCTCGAAGCCGGAGAGGGCGCCGGGCTGGGCATGTTCCATGTCGCTGGCTGGCAGAATTACGAAGTCCCATGGGGACTGGATTCCCCCGCAGCTCCGATCACACTCACCAGCAATCTGGGAACAACGGCAACATTCAGGCTCAATGATCTTCGCAACGGTGGAGCCTATTCGGAATTACCTCATCCCCTTTTCGCAGGCGGCGACGGGGATCTGATGAATGCGGGATGCCATGGCACCGAAGATCCATACGATCAATCCGCCCTGTTCAACATGGATGTCTCAAACATTACCTATCCGAGTTACGACCTGATTGTTTACCTCGGCTCCAATAGTGTCCACGGCGGTGATCGCACGGGCAAGATCGTCCTCAATGGCGGTGCCGAGCGAGACTTCACCCTGCCCGCAGGGTTCAGTGGGTTTACCGAAAGCACCAATGCCACCACGCCGGGCAACTACATCGTCTTCAGGGGACTGACCAATCCTTCCTTGAACCTCAAGGTGTGGGGAAATGGATTCAACCACATCGGTCCGTCCGGCCTCCAGATCGTCAACTATGGTGCCATCACTGGCGACACCCTCCCGCCGGTGCTCTACACGCTCAATCCTGCCGACAACGCCACTGGCGTGGCTGTCACCTCGAACCTGGTGGCGACCTTCAGCGAGAATATCGCCATCGGCACCGGCAACATCACGCTCAAGAACCTAACCGACGGGACCCAAACGACCATCGCGGTCACCGACACTACGCAGGTCTCGATCTCCGGTGCCGTCCTGACCGTCAATCCGACGGCAGACCTCGCGGCGGGCAAGAAATACGCCATTCAGATCGCCGCGACTGCCGTCAAGGATCTGGCCAACAACCCCTTCGCCGGAATCTCCAACGACACCACCTGGAACTTCACCACCACTAGCATCGGCACCTGGAGCACCATCAACTGGACCGACGACAGCGCGCTGTCGTTTATCACCAGCACCAATGTCACGCACTCGGCGGACTTCGTCGGACCCTCAAAATCCGCAGCCACGATCAACGGATTCACCTTTGAAGCGATCAACATCAACGGTGGCTTCAGTGGTATCAGCAATCCCTATTCGGGCAGCAACTTCACGATCGGCCAGTTTTGGGGGGGAGGCCTCTTTACCTACGATGCGCCGGCGGGCGTCAGCGGCGCAGCATCAAGTGCTCTGAGTGACGGACTGATGGGTCCCAATTGGGGCGAGGTTACCGTAACCTACAACCTCACGGGACTCTTGCCCAACACCAACTACGCGTTCTACTTCTTCTCCGCGGATTGGAATGGCTCCGGCCGCACGGGTGTCCTCGATGGGAGTGACGACGGCGTGGGAAATACCGTTACCACTGATCAGTCTGTAGGTACCGGTCATGACATCGTCAAATACGCCTACAACACCGGAGCAAGCACGTCGTTCACCATGACGGTCAACACCGGGAGCGGTCTCCACCAATACGCCTTCGTGAATATCGTCACGGACAAACCGGTGATCTCCACGCTCAATCCTGCCAACGATGCCACCGGCGTGGCTGTCACCTCGAACCTCGTGGCGACCTTCAGCGAGAATATCGCCATCGGCACCGGCAACATCACGGTCAAGAACCTGACGGACGGGACGCAGACGACCATCGCCATCACCGACACTACGCAGGTCTCGATCTCCGGTGCCGTCCTGACGATCAACCCGACGGCAGACCTCGCGGCGGACAAGAACTACGCCGTCCAAATCGCCGCGACTGCCATCGACGACACTGCGGGCAACAGTTTTGCCGGCATCACCAACGACGCCACCTGGAACTTCGCCACCCCCGACACCATCGCGCCGGTGATATCCTCTTTCAGCCCCGCCGACGAAGCCACCGGCGTCGCCGTCGGCGCGAACTTCGTGGCAACCTTTAGCGAGAACATCGTCATCGGCACCGGGGACATCACGGTCAGGAACCTGACGGACGGGACCCAGACGACCATCGCGGTTACCGATACCACCCAGGTCTCGGTCTCCGGCAACGTCCTGACGATCAACCCGACGGCGGACCTGCTCCCCGGCAAGAACTACGCCGTCCGGATTGCGGCGACCTGCATCGACGACACCGCAGGCAACAGCTTCGCTGGATTCACCGACGACACGACTTGGAACTTTGCCACCGTAGCTCCCGACACCACTGCACCGACGATCACCAATCGCAATCCCGCTGACGACGCCACCGGCGTGGCCGTCGGCGCAAATCTGGTGGCCACTTTCAGCGAGAACATCGTCCGGGGCACCGGCAACATCACGGTTAGAAACGTAAGCGACTCAAGCAGTATTAACATCGCGGTCACCAACACCACCCAGATCACGATCTCCGGCAACGTCCTGACGATCAACCCGACGGCGAACCTCGTAGCCGGCAAGAACTACGCCATCCGGATCGCCTCCACCTGCATCGACGACACCGCAGGCAACAGCTTCGCTGGATTCACCAACGACACGACTTGGAACTTTGCCACCGCAGCTCCCGACACCACTGCACCGACGATCACCAATCGCAATCCTGCTGACAACGCCACCGGCGTGGCCGTCGGCGCGAATCTTGTGGCCACGTTCAGCGAACCCATCGCCATCGGCACCGGCAACATCACACTAAGAACCACGAGTAACAATCAGGTCGTTGCTACCATAGACGTCACCGACACCACTCAGGTCTCCATCTCCGGCAACGTCCTGACGATCAATCCGACGGCAAACCTCCTGCCGAACACAAGCTACGCCGTGCGGATCGCCAACACCGCCATCAAAGACCTGGCCAACAACAACTTCGCGGGGATCGTCAACAATACGAACTGGAACTTCTCGACACAGGCTGACGAGAATGCACCGGATTCAATGAGCCTCAGTTTTTACTCCTATGGCTCGTTAATTCCGGCAGACTATCACACCGCCACGCTCGAAGCGGGAGAATCCGCCGGCGTCGGGGTATACAATCTAACTGGCTGGCAGAATTACGAAGTCCCCTGGGGTTTGGATGCCCCGGCAGATCCTTTCACTCTCACCAGCAATCTGGGAGCAACGGCAACCATGACCCTCAATGATGTCCGCAACGGTGGAACCGACAATGACCAGTCAAATCCCGATTTTGGCGGCAGTGGCGACCTGATGGATGGCCTGGCCAACGGCACCGAGGATCCATACGACGAGTCCGAAAAATTCGACATGACGGTGTCGAATATTCCCTATCCCGTGTATGACCTCATCGTTTACCTCAGCGGCAGCGGTGGCGTGGAAGGCGACGGCACGGGCAAGCTCATCCTCAATGGCGGAGCTGTGCAGAATTTCACAGTCGCATTGCCGTTCAACGGATTTGCGGAAATCACCAATGGCACCACCCCGGGCAACTACCTCATTTTCCGGAAATTGAGAACGCCGTCATTGAATCTGAAAGTCTGGGGAAATGGCTTCAATCACATCGGCCCGGCCGGATTCCAGATCGTCAAGGATACCAGTGGGATTCTTCCTCCCGGCCCGGCCA
>JBIPND010000084.1:0-8192 GCA_044374015.1 Luteolibacter sp.
CATGGTAGAGACCATCACCCTCGTTGTTTCTCGATGTGGATGGCCGGCGGTGGAGTGAAGCCGGGAATCGTCCATGGAGCGACTGATGATTTTGGCTACAACATCACGGAATACCCGGTGCACGTGCATGACTGGCATGCGAGCATCCTCCATTTGATGGGAATCGATCACACCCGTTTGACTCATTTCCACCAAGGACGCCACTTTCGGTTGACCGATGGCGCAGGGAAGGCGGTGAAGGGAATTTTAGCGTAAATTTGGTTTAAAGATGGGTAACATCACCCAAAAAAGTGCAAAATTTGCGCGTTTCCGAAGTGGTTTTTTGGAGAAAGCTCTTGCGAGGATCTGGCGGGATCGCACCATGAACCCACTTCATGCAAACAAAATCCAAGTTGTCGATTCTTTCTTACGCGGGCCTTCTCGCCTTATCAAGCACTGCCAATGCTGCATTGTTCATCGACTGGGTGATTGTCGGGGATGCGGGAAATGCTGCGGATACCACAGGCAAACCCAATCCTGTCGGAGCGGTTGCGGAAGAGTTCCGAATCATGAAACACGAGTTCACCAATGGGCTCTACACCCAGTTTCTGAATGCGGTGGATCCAGATGGAACGAATCCGAACAAGATTTACAACGGACTGATGGGTAGCTCCGAACGGGGCGGCATATCTTATACTGCAGGTGCTGCGGTTGGGGCAAAATATGCGGTGAAGAGCAACATGTCCACCAAGCCGGTCAATCATGTCTCTTGGTGGGATGCGGCTCGCGTGGCCAATTGGATTCAGGGAGGAGCGTTGAATTTCAACGTCACCGATGCGAGTGCTTCTGCGCCCCAGAACCAAGGGGCTTACACCGTGGGCGCTTTCGATACCGGCTCAGCAGTGGCTGTTAACAGTGGTGCGACGATTTTCCTGCCGAGTCAGGATCAGTGGTATAAAGCTGCTTACTACAAAGGTGGAGGCACGGATGCTGGATACTGGGATTACGCCACGCAGAGTGATACGCGTCCCTTGGCGGTGACAGCGGATAGTTTCGGCAATGGCTCGGCTGGTGGCACTGGAAACTTTGTAAATGCCCAAAACACGGCGGATTGGAATGGTCAGAATGGAAATGTCACAAGTGTCGGCACCAATGGTGGAGCCAGTGCTTATGGGGCTTTTGACATGAATGGCAACGTCTGGGAGTGGAACGATTTGGATGGGGAAGCGGGTGCGCAGCGTGAGCTCCGTGGCGGTCACTGGCGGGAACCGTTAGATTACACCTCATCATCACACACCTGGGGGAACTTTTCGATTGATCCATCCGCAGCTGAGGATCCCTACGTGGGTTTCCGCCTTGCAAGTGTCGCGGTGCCTGAGCCGGCTTCGAGCTTGTTGGTGCTGTTGAGCGGTGGATTGTTGTTTCTTCGCAGAAGAGCCTGATTTCCGGGAGACTCGTTCTGAGGGAAGCGAGGGACAGTAAGTCCCTCGCTCCTTAATTCAGCTAACACCTTGGCGCAAGCGGTAATCCCGCGGTGAAAATCCGGTGAGCTTGCCGAACTGCCGCGTGAAATAGTTGCTGTCGTTGAACCCGACGTCGAAGGCGATTTCGGTGATGCGGCGGTCGGTGTGGCGGAGCAGATGGCGGGCGCGGTTGATCCGTTGTTCAATCACCCAGGCCAACGGCGAGGCCCCGGTGGCGGACTGGAAAACCCGCAAAAAACTCCGCTGGGACATCTGCGCGATGCTGGCCAATTCCTCCAGATCCACCTCGCGATGGATGTTCCGCTCCAGGTGGGAAAGCGCCTCACCGATCCGCAACAGCGCCCGCCCGTCCGGCGACGGGCTCCGGCCATAACAGCGTGATAGCATTCCAATGATCTGCATGAAACCCGCCATCGCCATGAAGCCGAATCCCGGCTCGCGCGACTTCAGCTCCCCTTCCAAGCGCTCCACCAGCTCGGTGACCTGCGCCAGTTCCTTGCCATTGAGGTGCAGCCGCCCTTTCGCCGGTTGCCGGGTGCGCCAGGCGGGCTCCAGCGTGAAAAGCGCGTGATAGCCCGCCACCGACGGCAAATCATGCAGCCCCATTTTCAGTTGGTTAGGTTGATAGAGGATGTTGAGCAGCCGCAAATCGACGAGCTCGCGGTATTCATGCTCGCGCGGGCCGGCGATGACAAACACGTCGCCGGCCGTCAGCTCCCACGACTCGCCGCCCGTGACGTGCAGGCATTTCCCGCCCAGCACGATGACCAGTTCGGCGAATTCGTGCGCGTGGGGTTCGAAATGCTCCTGCGGTTCGCGCCGCTCCACGCTAATCGGGAAGCCGTCGGGGTGGAACCACTCGTCAATTTTCAGGATCCGTTTCACTGGCGAGATCGTGCTTGTTTTTGGCAAAACAGTGGAGGTTTTTCTGAGCGATTTCACCGAAACTCAGAAGCTTCGACCCCCACCGATCATGGCCAAATCCTCAAAATCCATCGCCCAGTCCTACAAACTCGCCCAAGCCCACTACGCCACACTCGGCGTCGCTACCGAAGCTGCCATGGCGAAACTGGCGACCATCCCGATTTCCCTCCATTGCTGGCAGGGCGACGATGTCGGCGGTTTTGAAAACACCGGCGAGGGCCTCAGCGGCGGCATTGCGGTGACCGGAAACTACCCCGGCAAGGCCCGCACCCCCGATGAACTCCGCGCCGACCTCGACAAGGCGCTCTCGCTCATCCCCGGCAAGCACCGCCTCAACCTCCACGCCTTTTACGGCGAATTCGGCGGCAAAAAGGTCGATCGCAACGAGATCCGCCCCGAACATTTCAAAGGCTGGATCGACTGGGCGAAAGCCAACGGCATGGGCATGGATTTCAACCCCACCTGCTTCGCCCACCCGAAAGCCGCCGATGGCTTCACACTCTCCCATCCGGACAAGGGCATCCGCGATTTCTGGATCGAACACTGCATCGCTTCCCGCGAAATCGGCGCGGTGATGGGCAAAACCCTCGGCTCGCCGACCGTCACCAACGTCTGGATCCCCGATGGTTACAAGGACACGCCGGTGGACCGCCTCGCGCCACGCCAGCGTCTATCCGATTCGCTCGACCAGGTGTTCGCGAAAAAACTCAACCCGAAGCACCACCTCGACGCCGTCGAGTGCAAGCTTTTCGGGATCGGCAGCGAGAGTTATGTGGTCGGCTCGCATGAGTTCTACATGGGTTACGCGATCAAAAACCAGAAGCTGCTGTGCCTCGACGCCGGCCATTTCCATCCCACCGAAGGCATCGCGGACAAGCTCAGCTCCGCGCTGATGTATGTGCCGGAAATCCTGCTCCACGTCAGCCGCGGCGTGCGTTGGGACAGCGACCACGTCGTCATCCTCGACGACGCGCTGCAATCGATCGCCGCCGAACTGGTGCGCAACCAACTGCTCGCCCGCACCCACATCGGCCTGGATTTCTTCGACGCCAGCATCAACCGCATCGCCGCCTGGACGATCGGCACCCGCAACACGCTCAAGGCGCTGCTGATGGCATTGCTCGAACCCGCCGCACTCCGCGAGGCCGAGAAAGCCGGCGATCTCACCTCGCGCCTCGCGCTGATGGAAGAGACGAAAAGCCTGCCATGGGGCGCGGTCTGGGACATGTATTGCGAAACCCAAGGCGTGCCCGCCGGAACTGCTTGGCTCGACGAGGTGAAACGCTATGAATCGTCCGTCTTGAGCAAGAGAGCTTGATTCCCACGCACTTGAAACAGCCCATTCTACAACTCACCGGAATCCGGAAATCCTTCGGCGCCGTCCGCGCGCTCAAGGGGGTTTCCTTCGAGCTGGTTCCGGGCGAGGTGCATGCCTTGTTAGGCGAGAACGGCGCGGGCAAATCCACGCTCATCAAGGTCATCACCGGAGCCCACCAGCCGGACGGCGGCACGCTGGTGGTGGGCGGCGTGGAGGTCTCGCAGCTCACGCCTTCGTCCGCGCGGGAGCTGGGGATCGCCTGCATCTATCAACAACCGGCGCTTTTTCCCGATCTCACCGTGGCGGAAAACATCGGCCTGCGCCTGAAGAAATCCGGCATCTGCGGCCGCGTCCGCTGGGCCGCCCGCCGCGCGGCGGCGGTGGAACTGCTGGAGCGGATCGGCGCGGAGATCTCGCCGGATGCTGAAGTCCGTGCGCTTTCGATGCCGGAGCAGCAACTGGTGGAAATCGCCTGCGCGCTCGGCTCCGGCGCGCGCATCGTCATCATGGACGAGCCCACCGCGTCGCTGACGCAGAAGGAGCAGCACTTGCTGTTTAAAGTGGTCCGCGACCTGCGCGAGAGCGGGGTGGGCGTGGTTTATATCTCCCACCGGCTGGAAGAAATTTTCGCGCTGGCCGACCGCGTGACCGTCCTGCGCGACGGCGAGAGCGTGGGCACCAACGCGGTGGACACGCTCACCGAAAACCAGATGATCAAGCTGATGGTCGGCCGCGAGGTGTCCTCGATCTATCCGCCCGCCGAGGGCGAGCCGGGCGCGGTGGTCGCCCGCCTAACCAATCTCGGTTGCGCCGCGAGCGGCGTGGCGGGGGTGACGCTCGACGTCCGGGCCGGCGAGATCGTCGGCATGGCGGGCCTCGTCGGGGCCGGCCGCACCGAGCTGGCGCGCATCCTCTTCGGCATCACCCCGGCGGATTCGGGCGCAATCATTCTAAATGGCGAGCGGGTGAAGATCGCCAGTCCGCGCGACGCGATTTCCCGCGGTATCGCCTATGTCCCCGAGGACCGCCGCCGCCACGGGGTGATTCTGGAAATGCCGATTTCCCACAACATCACGATGGCGATCCACCCGGCGTTTTTCCCCAAAACCTGGCTGCGTTTCGAAGCGGAGAGCGAGCTGGCGCGCGAGTTCATCCGCGATCTCGGGATCAAGGCCTACGGCCCCGACGCGCCGGGCGGCAGCTTGAGCGGCGGCAACCAGCAGAAGGTGAGTGTCGCGCGCTGGCTCGCCACCAAGCCGAAATTATTGATCCTCGACGAGCCGACCCAAGGCGTGGATGTCGGGGCGAAAAGCGAAATTCACCGCATCATCCGCGCCCTGGCCAAGGAAGGCCTGGCCGTGCTGATGATCTCCAGCGACCTGCCGGAAGTGCTCGGCATGAGCGACCGCGTGGCGATCATGCGCGGTGGCAAGCTGGTCGAACTCATCGACAAGGAAAACGCGGACGCGCAGACGGTCATGGCCGCGGCGTTGGGAACCCAAGCGAAGGAATCGGCCTAAATGAACAAGTATTTCCGCGAACTCACGGTGGCGGCCGCGCTCATCCTGCTCTTACTCTCGCTGCTGCTCTTCGCGCCGCACTTTTTCCAAGTGCAGCCGATGGTCTCGCGCCTCACTTCGCAGATGCCCGCGCTGGTGGCGGCCATCGGGGTCGCGCTGGTGATCATGACCCGCCAGATTGATATCTCGATCGGCGCGCAGTTCAGCATGTGTGCGGTCATCGCGGGCGTCACCGCCGCGTCCGGGCTGTCGCTCGGGGTGGCGATCCTTGCCGCGCTCGGTGCCGGAGCCTTGATGGGCGCGCTCAACGGCGTGCTCGTGGCCTATCTCGGACTGCCCAGCATCGTCGTCACGCTGGCCACCATGGTCACCTGGCAGGAAGCGCTGCGGCTCTGGCAGCAAGGGCGTTTGCTTCCCTTGCCCGATGGCATCCAGTGGTTCGGCCTCAGCCAGGGCGCGGGGCAGGCGCTGGTGATTTCTGCCGCCTTGATCCTGCTGATCGCTGCGGCCTGGGGCATGAAAAACCTAGCAGCCGGGCGTTTCATCTACGCCACCGGTTCCGATGCGGAGGCCGCGCGCCTGGCGGGCATCAATCCGAAGAAAACCACCTTCAGCGTTTTCGTCGCCATGGGCTTGCTCGCTGGTCTGGCCGCCGTCCTCAACCTCGTGCAATCGCCGCAAGTCCAGCCGAACGCCGGCGATGGCCTCGAGCTCAAAGCCATCGCCGCGGCCGTCGTCGGCGGTGTGGCGATCAACGGCGGACGCGGCACGCTCGTGGGCGTGCTGCTCGGCCTGATGCTGCTCGCCAACGTCAACCCGGCCCTAACGCATTTCCATCAGCCGCCGTATTGGGAAAAGGCCATCCAAGGTCTCGTCATCCTCCTCGCCGTGGTCGCCGACGGCCTCCGCAGCCGGAAAAACCCCGTCTAAACCGCCATGTCCACCGCACGGTCATTTTCTATCAAATCCCTCTTCGCCCGCCATGAAATGGTGCTGGTGCTGGTGATCATCTTCGAGGTGATCTTGTTCAACGCGCTCGGGCGGCGCTTCCTCACCAGCGGCAACATGTCCAACGTGTTCCGCCACTCGGTGGAAATCGGCCTGCTCGCGCTCGCCATGACGCCGGTCATCCTCACCGGCGGCATCGATCTATCCGTCGGCTCGATGATGGGCCTGTGCGCGGTCCTCTTCGGCATGATGGTCAACGTGCTCGGGCTGGATCCGTGGATGGCGGCTTGCCTCGCCATCGGCTTCGGCGCGCTCGGCGGCGGGCTCAACGCGGTGCTCATCACCCGGCTGAATTTGCCGCCCTTGATCGTCACGCTCGGCACCTTTTCCTTGTTCCGCGGCCTCGCCGAAGCGCTCACCCGCGGCGCGGAATCCTACTCCGGATTTCCCGAGTCCTTCCTCGCGCTCGGAAATTCCGATCTCGCCGGGATCCCCGCGCAAATCTGGGTGTTCATCGCCGTCGCGGTCGGGATCTACCTGATGGTGCACCACACGACTCTCGGCCGCTCGTTCCGCGCCATCGGCTACTCGCAGGAAGGGGCGCGCTACGCCGGCATCCCGGTCGCGCGCAACACCAGCATCGCCTACATCCTCGCGGGTGCGGTCGCCGGACTGGCCGCCGTGATCCTGGTCGCACGTCTCGGGGAGGCCCGGGCGAACGCGGGCATCGGCTACGAGTTGCTCGCCATCACCGCGGTGGTGCTCGGCGGCGTCAGCATTTTCGGCGGCTCCGGCACGGTCGGCGGCACGTTTCTCGGCTGGATTGCCCTCGCCTTCCTCAACAACGGCCTGACCCGGATTTCCGACTACCGGATCATGGACCAGCCCATCGCCAGCGTCGCCCGCGAATTGTCCGGGCTCCTGACCGGGCTTCTTCTGCTCACCGCCCTAGCGATCGGAGCGTCGACAAAAACGCTCGCCGTCCGCCGCGCCCGCAAGCAGTCTCTTGCAACCATCAAGCCCAGCACCACAAGCCCATGAAACGGAAAACATTCCTCGCCGCCATCGCCCTCGTCTCCACGCTGCCCTTCATTTCCTGCAGCAAGACCGAGTCCAGCGACAAACTCACCATCGGCCTGCTGCCCAAAAGCAAAGGCAACCAATACTTCGTCACCTGCGAAAAAGGCGCCCGCACCGCCGCGGCGGAACTCAACGCGGAACTGAAATTCGACGGCCCGATCAACTCGGATCCCGCCAAGCAGAACGAGATCGTCGAGAATTGGATCACGGACGGCGTGGATGTCATCGTCGCCGCTTGTGAAAACCGCGATTCCATTTCCACCGCCTTGAGGAAAGCCCAGGCCGCCGGGATCAAGGTCATCACTTTCGATGCGGACGCGCAGCCGGATGCCCGCTCGTTCTTCGTCAACCAAGCCACCGCCCAAGGCATCGGCGAGCAACTCATCGACACCGCCGCCAGCCTCACCGGCGGCGAAGGGGAGTTCGCCATCATCACCGGCACCCTGACCGCATCCAACCTCAACGAGTGGATCAAATACATCAAGGAGCGCCAGGCCGCCGAATACCCGAACATGAAGCTCGTGGACATCAAGCCCTGCGACGACCAGAAGGACAAGGCCCAGCAGGAAGCGACCAACCTGCTCAGCGCCTATCCAAACCTGAAGGCGATCATCGCCGTCTGCTCGCCCGCCGTTCCCGGAGCTGCGGAGGCCGTGAAACAAGCCGGCAAGGCCGGTGACGTCAAAGTCCTCGGACTCGGCCTCCCCAGCGAGAACAAGGCCTACGTCAAGGAAGGCGTGACCCAGGCCGTCGTCCTGTGGAACGTCGAGGAGCTCGGCTACCTATCGATCATGGCCGCGGCCGCGGTCGCCAAGGGCGATCTCGTTGCCGGAGCCACCGAGTTCAACGCCGGCACCCTTGGAAAAATGGAGGTTTCCGGCGACAACATCATTCTCGGCAAGCCCTTCGTCTTCACCAAGGAAAACATCGACCAGTTCG
>JBIPND010000085.1:0-8175 GCA_044374015.1 Luteolibacter sp.
CCAAAATGGCCGGCAGGTAGTCCGCCGCCGCCTTTGGCAGGATCAAGCGGCCCCCGTTTCCGCGACCGAGCTCGCTGAGCTGGCCCCAAAAGCCGGGCGGAAGCTTGAAGGTGCCATCGACGTCCATGAGACCCAGAATGGTCGCATCAGGCTCGCGCCCGGTGATCGCCGCGCTCGCCAGGACGGCGATGGGAGCACTGATGGATTCGGTGGGGATCGCGTGCTGCTGATCCTCGGGAAAGATCCTGATCAAACGACCCGCATGAAGGGTCCCATGGTGTTTTCTCAGCAGAAACTCGATCGTTTTGCCCTGCCGCAGCGGCAAATCGCCGTCCTCGCTGGAGCGGATCGAGATCGTAAAATCACTGGGAGCCCCCTCGTCGTCGGTCGCCTCTGTGACCGACATGCGCAGCGGACCCGGAGCCAGCTTCCATTTTGCGGTCTCTCCTTTGCCTGTCCTCTGCCATAAAGGGGTGAAAACCCGCGCTTCCTTGAGGGCGATGATGCTGGATTTGTCTGGCGCTGCGTCCGGGTCAGCGGCCGGCGGTTCCTCGGATTTCGCCACCGCCTTGGCATCAAACGCAGCGGTCGCGGCCACCCATCCTTCCCACGCCCCGCGCTCGCCGGCGGCCCGCAGTTTTGCGGCGTGCGGGTGTTTGGGGTCTGAAATTACCATAACATCGCTCAGGCAGGCTGCCAGGGCCTGACCTGGCGCACCCGCCTCCGGAGTCTCCAACCAGCCGATGTATTGCCAGATTTTCGCTTGGAATTTGGCGATTTCCTCGGGGTTTCCCGCCGGCTCGTGGTTGCCCAGTTGAAAATCCGTGATGAGCTCGCGGGCGGAGGTATTCGCCGGATCGAGAGCCGTGGCCAGCGCCAGCATTTGGGCGGCCCCGCGGCGCTCGGCCGGGCCATCGGCATCCAAACCTTTCGCCAAAATCCCGAGAATTTTCGAAAGCCCGGCCATCGTCTCCGGATCCAAGGGCACCTGATCGCGACGAAAAGCCACCGGCCCTTCCGCCGGCGCCACAAAGTCAGCCGCAGGCAGCAACGCCCCCGCGGCCACCAGGACGGCACAAACCTTTAAAAAGTGAAAATTTCCCAGCCGCATGTTTGGAGCAATTAAATAAATCCTACGCGCATCCTCAAGCGAACATTGCGAATGATCCCGACTTCCGCCACCATCGCCGCGTGCCAGACAGTCCTCCATCGCTCGAAACCCGCGAAGAAGTCATGTTTTTCGACACCGACTGCGGCGGCGTCGTCCACAACCTCGCCTACCTCCGGATGATCGAAACCTGCCGCACCCGCCTCGCCGCGTTGATGGGCATGGACCTGAAAACCATGGCGCAAACCCAGGTTTTCCCGGTGGTGACCCGCACCGAGATCGATTACAAACGACCCGCCAGACTCGGCGACTGGCTGGTGATCCGGGGACGGTTGGAGGAAATTTCAGCGGCACGCTTCTGGTGCGGTTTCGAAATCATCCGTGAGGCCGACCAAACCACCCTCGTCACCTCCCGCCAAGCGCTCGCCCTCGTGCAAATGCCCGCAGGCCGGCCGCTCCGCTTGCCCAAAGAATGGGCCGCACGCTGGAGTCCCCTCTAACTTTCCACGCTTATAACGCATGTCCACCATCCAGGAAACCATCCACCAAATGGGCAAACAAGCCCGCGCCGCCGCTTACAAACTCGCCCAACTCACCAGCGAGGAAAAAAACGCCACCCTCCGCACGATGGCCGCCGCCGTCCGCAAGGCCACGCCGGAATTGCTGGAAGCAAACGCCAAGGACCTCGCCGCCGGATCCGAAAAAGGCCTCTCCGCCGCCATGCTCGACCGCCTTATGCTCGATGAAAAACGCATCGAAGCCATGGCCGCCGGCATCGACCAAGTCGCCACCCTGCCCGACCCCGTCGGCCAGATCCTCGATGCCTGGGACCGCCCGAACGGGATCCACATCGAGCAAGTCCGCGTGCCAATCGGCACCATCGGCATCATTTACGAAAGCCGCCCGAACGTCACCGCCGACGCCGCCGTGCTGTGTTTTAAAACCGGCAATGCCACCATTCTTCGCGGCGGTAGCGAGGCCATCCATTCAAACCGCGCGATCGCCGCCGCCCTCGCCTCCGCCGGCGCGCCCGACCACGCGATCCAGCTCATCCCGTTCACCGACCGCGAAAGCGTCGCCGTCCTCGCCGGCATGGACCAATGGCTCGACCTCATCATCCCGCGCGGCGGCAAGGGGCTGATCGAAACCGTCGTCTCGCTCGCCCGCATGCCCGTCATCAAACACTACGACGGCATCTGCCACCTGTTCGCCGACGCCGAGGCGGACCTCGCAATGGCGGTCGCCCTCACCGTCAATTCCAAAACCCAGAAATGCGGAGTCTGCAACGCGCTGGAAACGTTGTTAGTCCACCGCGACATCGCCGCCGGTTTCCTGCCAAAAGTCGCCGCCGCCCTCCGCGCGAAACACGTCGAACTCCGCGGCTGCGAAAAAGTCCGCGCCGTGCTGCCGGACGTCATCCCCGCCACGGCCGACGATTGGAGCACCGAGTATCTCGATCTGATCCTCTCTATCAAAGTCGTCGATTCGCTCGAAGAAGCCGTCGCCCACATCAACGAATACGGCTCGCACCATACCGACGTCATCGTTTCCAACAACTTCGCCACCGCCGAGCGCTTTCTCCGCGAAGTGGACTCCGCCTGCGTCTTCCACAACGTTTCCACCCGCTTCGCCGACGGCGGCGAGTTCGGCTTCGGCGCGGAAATCGGCATCTCCACCGACAAACTCCACGCCCGCGGCCCGATGGGTCTGCGCGAACTAACAAGCTATCAATACCGCGTGCGCGGCAACGGCCAGGTCAAAGGTTGATACTCGTGCCGCTTGTGCCACCAAGAAACTGTCCGGAGTTCGCGCTTCAGCGTGCTCTTCGCGAATACAAGCTGAAGCTTGAACTCCTGACCGCCGCTAGAACATCGCGCGATTCCATTTCTAAATTTCGTTTTGGCAAGCGGTCGAACCGGGCAGCCGCCCCGAGCACTTCCAGATCGGCACATCGAGCTTCAAGCGGTCGATCGCATCTGCTAGAAAACGCAGCGCCTCCGCCCGGTGCGAGCTCGCCACGCTGATATAAAGCGAAGCCCCGCCCACCGGCACCCATCCCGTGCGGTGGATGAAACACACCGCCGCGCAGCCGTGGATCTCCCCGAGCTCGATCAGGTGCTTTTCCAAAACCTTGCGCGCCATCGGCTCATACGCTTCGTAAAACAACCCTTCCAGCGCCTGCCCGTTCTCCATCTCGCGCACGATTCCATGGAATTCCACCACCGCCCCAATCTCCCGCGACGGCGGCACCACCGGGGGAATCTGGATGGGATCCGCAGTAAAATGAATTTCAATTTTCATCAGGTCAGCCTCCGGAAACAGGTGGAAGAAACGCCAGCTCCCGGGCATCCCCCACCGGGGTGTCCCACGTCACAAACTCGGAATCCAGCGCCACCCGCAGCAACTCCCGCCGCACCTGCGGGGCGATCCGCTCCACGATGCCCAGCGGCGTGTCCTCCGCCACACAAGTGACCGTGCGGCGGGAAAAACCGAATTCATCACTCGAGTTGGCAAAGGCGAGAAGCAGGATTTCCATCGGCGGCTCCGGAAACTAAGTTGTCCTTGCCGGAATGCCACAATTTATTGATTCATCCCACAGTGATCTCCCTCGAAGCAGCGCGCCAATCCATCCACTCCCACGTCGGAGTTCTGGAGCCGGTGGAAACCCATCTATCCGAATGCGTCGGCGACGTCCTCGCCGAGCCCATCCTCTCAGATGCCTTCTATCCCTCCGGCGACCGCTCCACCATGGACGGCTACGTCATCCGCGCCGATGAATCACCCGGCAGCTTCCAAGTCATCGGCGAAATCCCGGCCGGCCACATCCCGGAGCAAGCGCTCGAAAAAAGCCAAACCCTGCGGATTTTCACCGGCGCACTCATCCCGAAAAATGGCGGACGGGTGATCATGCAGGAAGACGTGCGCCGCGAGGGCGATACGATCCACATCGAAACTTTTCAGGAAAACCGCTTCATCCGCCCGCAAGGTTCCGAGGCCAAACCTGGCGATACCGTCCTGCCCGCCGGCACCTTGTTAGGTGCGGCGGAAATCGCGATCCTCGCCCAAGTCGGCGCGGTCCGCCCGAAGCTCGTCCGGCGTCCGGTCGTCCGCCATCTCGCCACCGGCGGCGAACTCGTCGCACCCGGACAAGTCCCCCACCCCGGCCAAATCCGCGATACCAATTCCAGCCTGCTCGCCGCACTGCTCAAAGCCCAGGGCATCCCGCTAACAGACTCCACCCGCGTCGCCGACGACCCCGCCTCGCTCACCCGCCTCGCCGAAGGCCACTGGGACCTGCTGCTCGTGTCCGGCGGGGCCAGCGTCGGCGATTATGACTTCGGCGCGGAAGCCCTGCGGCGGCTTGGCTTCACCATCCACTTCGACCGCGTCAACCTCCGCCCCGGCAAGCCGCTCACCTTCGCCACCCGCGGCAAGCAGGCCGCATTTGTGATTCCCGGAAATCCCGTCTCGCACTTTGTCTGCTATCACGTGGCGATCCGCCTCGCCGTGGAATTGATGAGCGGGCTGCCGGAATCCTGGAGTTTCCTGCCGCTCGAAGTCGCTGGCGGCGACGCCCTGAAACCCGATCCGCGCGACAGTTTCCACCCCGCCCGCGTGGTCGTTAGAAACAACAAACTCGTCGTCACCCCGCAACGCTGGTCCACCTCCGGCGATACTTTTTCCCTCGCCGGCACCAACGCGCTCGCCCGCGTGGACGCCGCCTCGCCCGCCGACGGCCACGTTCTAACACTCCTGCTCAACCCGATCTAACTCACCATGTCATCCCCCAAATTTTCCCACCTCGATGCCGAGGGCACCGCGCGCATGGTCGATGTCGGCGACAAGCCGGTCCAGCGCCGCACCGCCGTGGCCACCGGCTTCATCGAATGCGCACCCGCCACCATGCAGGCGCTCAAGGACCGCGCCCTGCCCAAGGGCGACGTGCTCACCGTCGCCCGCATCGCCGGAATCCAGGCGGCTAAAATCACGGATCGGCTCATCCCGCTTTGTCACAGCCTGCCGTTGGACAAAGTCGATATCGATTTCGAAATCCGGGACACAGGCGTCGCCATCCGCGCCACCTCGACCACCTCCGCCAAGACCGGCGTCGAGATGGAAGCGCTCACCGCCGTGTCGGTCGCCGCCCTAACCATTTACGACATGTGCAAGGCGGTGGACAAATCGATGGTGATCGGCTCGATCCAGGTCGTGGAGAAAACCAAACAATGAAAATCGCCCGCCTCACCCTCAGCGACCGCGCCAGCGCCGGCGTCTATCAGGACCTCAGCGGCCCCGAAATCGAGCGCATCCTCGACGCCGCCGGCTATCAGGAAGTCGAGTGGATCCGCATCGTCATGCCCGACGAGCGCGATGCGATCGAGGCACTGCTGCGCCAGTTATGTGATGAACAGCAATGCGACCTCATCCTAACCACCGGCGGCACCGGCCCCTCGCCGCGCGACGTGACCCCGGAAGCGACCAAGGCCGTGCTCGAGCGCGAACTTCCCGGCTTCGGCGAGGTCATGCGCATGCAAAGTTTCGCCCGCGTGCCGACCGCGATTCTATCCCGATCCACCGCCGGCACCCGCGGCCGCAGCCTGATCGTGAATCTACCAGGAAATCCCAAAGCCATCGACGAGTGCCTTCCGTTGGTGATTCCCGCGATCCGGGAGGCGATGAAACATTTGCGAGAAGCTTGAACCCCGCAGTTCAGCCCTCGCCGGCACGCCGGGAGCGCATTTCCCCGGGAGAGGCCCCGTGGATTTTCCGAAACACCCGGTGGAACGGCGATAGGCATTCAGCGTTTCCGCTGGCACCACGGGAGTTTGCGCCAGCCAGGTTTTGAGGTCCCGGTCGTCGATAGGGATCCCGTTCTTCTTTAGCAGATGCCGTGCCTTTTGAAGGGTCTGCTGGGTGGGTGCCACCGGCGCGGTCCCGCCAAACATGAAATAGCCCGCTTTGATTCCGCTGATATTCACCGGCACCGCCGACTCGTTGAGGCCCACATCGCATCCGCTGACATCATAAAATGCGATGGAAAAGATCGCAACTGCGACGCGGATTCCCAAAATCCAGTTCAGTCTGCTGTCGTGAAATCCACCGCCGCCCCGATCCGCTTCAACAACACCGCCCTGAGAGATGGCCACCAGTCGCTCGCCGCGACGCGCATGACCACCGCCCAAATGCTGCCGGTGGCCGCCCTCCTCGACCGCGCCGGGTTCGCCGGACTCGAAACCTGGGGCGGCGCCACCATCGACTCCTGCCTCCGCTTTCTCGGCGAGAATCCGTTCGACCGCCTCCGCGCCCTGAAAAAGGCCGCACCCACCACCCCGCAACTGATGCTGCTGCGCGGCCAGAACATCGTGCAATACACCGCGTTTCCCGATGACGTCGTCGAGGCCTTCATCGACGCCACCTCCGCCGCCGGTTGCGACATCTTCCGGATTTTCGACGCCCTCAATGATCCGGAAAACCTCCGCACCGCCATCCGCCGCGTCATCGCCACCGGCCGCCACGCCCGCGGCGAAATCTGCTACACCCAGAGCCCGGTCCACACCCTCGAGAAGTTCATCGCCTTCGGCATCGAGCTGGCGGAAATGGGGTGCCATTCGCTGGCGATCAAAGACATGTCCGGCGTTCTTCCGCCGGTCGTGGCTGCCAACCTGGTTCGCGAATTGATGAAGGCGACCGGCCTCGGCGTCACCGTCCACAGCCACGACACCGCCGGCCTGGCGGCATCCACCTATCTGGCTGCCATCGATGCCGGCGCGGACGCGGTGGAAACCTCGATCGCGCCCTTCGCCAACGGCACCGCCCAGCCGGACACCGCCCGCATGCTGGCCCTGCTCACCGACCACCCGCGCCGCCCCGAGCATTTCGATCCGGAACTGCTCATGGAAATCCGCGAGGCGCTCGAACTCGTCTATGCCGAGCTCAGCGAGTTCACCAGCCCGGCCAACGAGCGCACCGACTCCGACATTCTTGTCTATCAGGTCCCCGGCGGCATGCTCAGCAACTTCCGCACGCAGCTCAAGGAGCTCAACATGGCCGACCGCATCGGTGACGTGATGAAGGAAATCCACTACGTCCGAGAAGCGCTTGGCTGGATCCCGCTCGTCACCCCGACCTCCCAGATCGTCGGCATGCAGGCGATGATGAACGTCAAGCTGGGACGCTGGAAAAATTTTGCCCCTGCGGCCATGGACATCGCCCTCGGAAAATTCGGCCGCAATCCCGGCCCGGTGGACCCCGAGGTTCTCAAACTCGCATCCCAGCTCTCCAAACAGGAACCCGTCACCGGCAATACCAGCAGCCTGCTGCCGCCCGGGATGCCGGCGCTGCGCGAAAAGGTCGCCGCCGCCGGACTCCCGGTGACCGATGAAGCCTGCGTCCTCTTCGCCA
The DNA here is from genome assembly GCA_044374015.1 of Luteolibacter sp. Taxonomy (GTDB): domain Bacteria; phylum Verrucomicrobiota; class Verrucomicrobiia; order Verrucomicrobiales; family Akkermansiaceae; genus Luteolibacter. The sequence continues at coordinate 7,511 of JBIPND010000085.1, forward strand.
TGTTTCCCCAGCAAACCACGGCCTGGTTCCGGGGCGAAAAACCCGCCGCGCCGCGCCCGAGCCCGGCAACCCCGCCGCCAACACCCGCCCCCGCCGCCCACACGATCCGTCACATGAAAGTCACGGTCGGCGGCATCACCCGCGAAGCCACCGTGGAAACCTTGTCATGAACCAGACCCCCTCAACTTCCCCTTTCGAAGACCGCATGCTCGCCCTCGAAGCGCGCATCGCCGAGCTCGAGCAACAATGCGAAGTGGCTCAGTTAGGCATCCCCTGGCATGTCATTTGTGCCGCCGTCGCCGCCGTCATGCCAAATGTTAGAATCATCCGCGTTGCCCCCGCTGCTGCGGTTCGCGACGGCTGGCACACCAGCGCGTTGCTGCGCAATCTCAATTCCCACCAAATCCGCTAATCCAAAATCTCACCGTTTCCTCATCATGAAAAGCGACACCCACGTCATTTGCAAAGTCCTGCCATTCCCGATTCCACCCGAAGCCGCCGCGCTGTTAGAGGCCGCCCGCTCCGTCACCGTGGCCTCCACCACCAGCGAACTCGTCGAGCTCTCGGTCCGCGACGCGGTCGATGGCTGGCACGAGGTCGCCTACGACGTCCCCGGCAAGGGCCGCGTGGTCGAAGCCCGTGTCTGCCGCGTCCGCAACGGCATC
>JBIPND010000086.1:0-8165 GCA_044374015.1 Luteolibacter sp.
TTCGACGATGTTGTAGGAGTAATCGTCGGTGACACCATAACTCGTGCCGCCTTTCACGCCGCCGCCGGCGACCCACATGCTGAAACAGCGGCCATGGTGGTCGCGGCCCGCGCCGAGTTTGCCCTGGCTGTAAACCGTGCGGCCGAATTCACCGCCCCAGATGACGAGCGTGTCTTCCAACAGACCGCGCTGTTGGAGATCGGTGATGAGTGCGGCGGAGGCCTGGTCGGTGTCGCGGCACTGGTTGGCGAGGTGGAGCGCGAGCTGTTCGTGCTGGTCCCAACCACGGTGGAAGAGTTGGGTGAATCTAACGCCACGTTCGGCCATGCGGCGGGCGAGCAGGCAGTTGTAGGCGAAGGTTCCCGGGCGGCGGGCGTCCTGTCCGTATAGTTCGAAGACCGAATCCGGCTCATCGGATAGATCGGCGAGTTCCGGGGCGGAGGTTTGCATCCGGAACGCCATTTCATACTGGGCGATGCGGGTGAGCGTTTCCGGATCGGCCATCGCCTCGTGCTGGAGATGATTCAGGCCGGCCAGATCGTCGAGCATCGCGCGGCGGTCGCTGCGTGAAACACCGGCGGGATCATTGATGAACAGCACCGGATCCTTGCCGCTGCGGAATTGCACGCCTTGGTGGTTGGACGGAAGAAATCCACTGCCCCAGAGACGTGAGAAAATCGGCTGGCCGGGGTTTTTCCCGGTCCCCTGGGAGACGAGCACGACGTAGGCCGGCAGGTTTTCATTCATGCTGCCGAGACCGTAGGACACCCACGAGCCCATGCTCGGCTGGCCGGGAAACTGCGAGCCGGTGTTGATGAAGGTGATGCCGGGATCGTGGTTGATTGCCTCGGTGTGCATCGAGCGGATCACCGAGATTTGATCGGCCACTTTCGAGGTGTATGGCAGCAGGTCGCTGATCCACTGGCCGCTCTCGCCGCGCTGTTTGAAGGTGGCGAGGCTTTTGCAAACCGGGAAGTTTTTCTGCCCGGAAGTCATCCCTGTTAGCCGCTGGCCCTGGCGGATCGAGTCGGGGAGATCCTGGCCGTGCACCGCTTCAAGGCCGGGTTTGTGGTCGAACAGATCGATGTGCGAGGGCCCGCCGGATTGGAACAGATAGATGACACGTTTTGCCTTCGGCGCGAAGTGCGAGCGCGCGTCTCCGGCATGGAAGGACTTCGCATCGGCGGCGAGCAGCGAGCGGGCGGCCATCGCGCCGAGGCCGAGGCCGGTCATGCCGAGGAAACTGCGGCGGGACAGCGAGTTGAGATGGGTTTCGAGCGGGTTCATGGCCGGTTGATGGATTCGTCGAGGTTGAGCAAAGTGGCGCCGAGCATCGCGTAGGCCGCCTGTTCCGCGGAACCGGCCAGACTTTTCGCCGCGGCGGGATCCTTGGCGTAGCGCTCCTGATGCCGGGCGAGCGCGCGGGCGAGCAATTCTTTTTCCGCCGCGGCCGGCGCACGGCCGGTGACCAGCCGGAATCCGAGGGCGAGCCGCTCATCGGAAGCCCCGCCGCCTTCGGCGATCATCCGGCGTCCCAGCGCGATGCCGGCCTCGACGAATTGCGATTCGTTGAGCAGCACCAGCGCCTGCAACGGGGTGTTGGTGCTGCTTCTAACCACCGAGCAGGTCTCGCGGGTGGGCGCGTCGAAAAGCGCCATCGCGGGCGGCGGCGAGGTGCGTTTCCAGAATGTATAGATGCTGCGGCGGTGCAGCGAGGGTCCGCGCCCCGGATAGAACATCTGCGCGGTGAACGGTTTGTCATAACCGAAGTGACTGATCTCGCTCCAAAGGTCCGATTGCGGCGGATGCACGCCGGGACCGCCGATGGCGGGATTGAGCAAACCACTCACCGCCAGCGCCTGATCGCGGATGATCTCGGCGGGCAGCCGGGAACGCGGCGAGCGCGAAAGCCATTCATTGCGCGGATCTTTCTCCAGCTGCTCCGGCGTGGCGGCGGCCGACTGGCGGTAGGTTTCCGATGTTAGAATCACCCGCATCAGGTGGCGCAGGTCCCAACCGTTTTCGATGAAATCGACCGCCAGCCAATCCAACAGCTCGGGATGGGTCGGCCATGAACCTTGATTGCCGAAGTCACCGGCGGTTTCGACCATCCCGCGACCGAAGATCATCTGCCACATCCGGTTCACCGCGACACGCGCGGTCAGCGGGTGATCCGGCCGCGTGATCCAGCGGGCAAGATCGAGACGGGTGGGGTTTTCCGCGGCCCCAAGTGGCGGCAGCACGGCAAGGGTTCCGGGGCTAACTTCTTCCGCTGGCTGGTCGTAGGCACCGCGTGTTAGAATATGGGTTTTGCGCAGCGCCGGCTTGTGATCCATCACCATGACGGTGGTCCTGCCTCTGGTTAGATCGCTTTTCACCGCCTTGATTTCCACATCCAGGGTCTTGAGCACGATGGCCATCCGCTCCGCCATCGGCCCACCGGCGGCGATGAACGCCGCATTGATCGCCTGCCAGTGGGCAGGTTCCCGCTCGCCCGGCGGGGTGGCAAGGACCGGGGCGAGCTCCGCGGATTTTGGGTTCGCCTTCTGGCTGGCCTCCCACGCCTGGCGCGCTTCGATGATTGGTGCCGTGGGATGGAGTTTGAGATATTCGAGCTCGGCGACGCGGTGTTGCAATCCCTGAAGCCCGCCGTCGCCGAGTGGCGAGGTGTATTCCATCACCGGCGGGGTGCTGGCATTGGTGGCACCTTTTCCGGGTTCGGACGAGGTGTTGAAGAAGGCGTAGAATTGGAAGTATTCCTTCTGGGAGATCGGGTCGTATTTGTGGTCGTGGCACTGGGCGCACTTCATGGTTAGACCCAGCATGGTGGTGGCCACGGCATCCACCTTGTCGAGGGTGTAGTTGACGCGGTATTCCTCGGCGATGGTGCCGCCTTCGTGGGTGTTCATGCTGTTGCGCAGGAATCCGGTGGCGGCGATCTGGTCGGGGGTGGCCGCGGGGATGAGGTCGCCGGCGATCTGCTCGACGAGAAACTGGTCGTAAGGCTGGTTTTTCTGAAACGCATGAATCACCCAATCGCGCCAGCCCCACATGTCGCGGTGGTCGTCGATGGAAAAGCCGTGGGTGTCCGAATAACGCGCGGCATCCAACCACGGCAGCGCGAGACGCTCGGCAAAATGCGGCGAATCCATCAGCTGGTCGATCAGGCGCTGCCAGCGGTCCGGGGACGTGCCTGCTAGATAGGCGTCGATTTCCTCTGGCACCGGCGGCAAACCGGTTAGATCGAGATAGAGTCTGCGCACCAGCGTTTCCGGATCGGCCTCGGCATTGGCTGCGAGACCTTCGGATTTGAGCCGCGCGCGGACAAAAGCATCCACCGGATGAACCTCCGCTTCACCGGGAGGCTTGGTTTTCACTGGAGCAACAAACGCCCAGTGCGCTTCGTAAACGGCCCCGTTTTCGATCCACTTTTCAAGGGTCGCGATCTGTTCGGGCGCGAGCGCCGCGAGGTGGGCGTCCGGCGGCGGCATCACGACGTCCGGATCCTTCGAATGAATGCGGCGGATGATGGCGCTGTCCTTGGCATTGCCCGGAATAATCGCCGCGCCCTCGTCACGGGTGGCGAGCGCCTCCTCACGCACATCAAGACGCAAGTCACCGCCCCGGTGCGCGGGATCCTGGCCGTGGCAAAGGAAGCAGTTTTCCGATAGAATCGGCCGGATGTCGCGGTTGAAGGTCGGTTCTGCGGCGAGAACCGGCAAAACCAGCAGCCCGCCGCTGACCGTTCGCCAGAGAGATTTCAACGATTGTCGGGTTTGAATCATGAATTTGATGAGCATTACCTACCCCACTGGAGGGCGGTTGCCAAGCGGAGCTCTCCCGGTTCCTGAGGAAAGGATGAGTCCCGGAAACGCTTGGCGAATGCCTTCTTCTTTCACCGATTTTCCCATCAATGATTAATCGACCAGCCAACGACCCGAATCGGCGTTCATCGAAAATCTTGCCAGTGCGTCACCCTTGCGAGGACGCGCGATCCGAGACCGGGAAACACTTGATTCCATGGCTATACCCTCAACCGCAGGTCGCGGACGCTCCACAGCACTCCCGCCGCTGGCGCACCATTCCCCCGCATCCGCCGCGCGCCGTCCTTGCGCTTTACCGAAAATCGCTCCCGCGCCGCTGCAAACGCCTCGTTCACAAACTCCTTGCTTCCGATCACCGCTCCGTCCGTGAAATATCTCACCCGGCAACGCAGCATTGCCGCCATCCCCAAATCCGGCAGCACCGTCCCGTTTTCCGCCGCCTCCAGCGCCTCCGCCGTATTCAGCTGCGGCCGCACCACGCCCTTCTCCACATCCGCCCGACCGCTCTTGCGGCCCAGCGCCAGACCCATCGTCCTTCGATAGATCCGCGAAACGTCCTTCCACCGCTCTGCCTCAAAACCTGCGCCCTCATGGCTCATGCAGGCTCTAACCAATCCTTCCCGTGCCTTCTTGCCATTTCCCTTGGTCCCGCCGCCCACCGCCTCGCCGTAGCTGCTCCAGCGGTATTCCGCCGGATCCGCCACCATCCCCGCCCGCACCGGATTGAGATCGATGTAAGCCGCCATCGTCCGCGCCGCGACCCCGCTTTCCACGATCACACTCTTGTAGCGCTCCTCCCACAAAGTGCCACTGCGTTGGTGAGTCCGGTTGAACCAGCGCGTGAAACACTGCAGCAGCGTCTTCATGAACTCGCTCAAATTGTGCATCCGGTAGGTGTAGCGCGCATGAATCCCCGCCACCCCGGCCTCATCCCCCGCTGCCCGCGCCTCCACGATCTCCTTCGCCACCGCCGCCACCACCGCCTCCGTGTAAATCGCCGACAACCGCTTCAGCAGCACCTCATCGGAAATCCCGCCCAGCGGCATCGGCGGCACCTCCAGCAAGATGTGGAAGTGATTGGACATGATGCAGTAAGATAAAACCCGGCAGCCCGAAAAGTTCTCATACATCCGCATGAACATCCGGAACCGCTCCCGTTCGGTCGCTTCAAACACAAACCGCCGATCCACCACCCGGCTGACGCAATGGTAGAGGGCCGGCTTCGTGAGCGAATCCTTCCACGGTGCCATGAATCGTTTCCTGCTATTCATCTCCCCACCCTACCCACCAGAATCCCAAAAGCCAGAACAATTCTTACTTATTGTCTGGCATTTTATTAGGCGCTCACCTCGACAGTCTTTTTATTGGGCAATTTTTTGTTCGCTGGGCTGACGCTGATGTTTCCCGCTTTATGGCTGGGCGGTCACACGCATTACACTTCCAGAGATTTGAGCGGTCAGCGGTCCAGCGCCGGGTTGGGGAAAATCGGCGACGGGGTGTGGCGCTGTTTCATGATCTTGAGCATCGCGGCAACGCGTTCGGGTTCCTTTTCGGCAAGATTTTCGGTTTCCGCGAGGTCGCGGCCGAGGTGGTAAAGCTCGGGGTTGCCTTTTTTCGCCACATCATAGTGTACGAGTTTCCAGTCGCCTTGGCGCAGCGCGAGGCGGGTGTCTTTTTCGTGAAATTCCCAGTAGAGGAAATCGTGGGCGCGTTGCTCGCCCTTGCCGGTGAGTGTCGGCAACCAAGAGATGCCGTGAAGTCCGGCGGGTGCCTCGACGCCGGCGAGCCCGCAGACGGTCGGCAGGAAATCCCAGAACGCGCTGGCGTGGGCGCTGATGCCCGGCTTGGCGATGCCGGCGGGCCAATGGGCGATCATCGGCACGCGGATGCCGCCTTCGTAGAGGTCGCGCTTGCCGCCACGCAGGGGGCCGGACGAGTTGAGCATCTCCGGGTTGTAGCCACCCTCGTAGTGCGAACCGTTGTCGCTGGTGAAAACAATCAGCGTGTCGCGCGTGACACCCTTTTCCTCAAGCACGGCGAGCAGGCGGGCGATGTAGGCGTCCATCGCCTCGACCATCGCGCGGTAGTGTGCGGCTGGTTTCTCCACCGCGGTGTAGTGGCCGCTTTTCGGGAGTTTTCCAACCGTAGCCGGCACGGATCCCTCCGGCCCCAGCACCGAGGCGTGCGGGATCGGGTAGGAGAGGAGCAGGAAAAACGGGCCTTTGGTCTCACGGATGAAACGCTCGGCCCGGACGGTGTAGAGTTCGGTGTCGTAGGACTTGCCGCGGTGAAGCTGGTTACCCTCCAGCTCGATCTTTTTTTCCTGGTCGTAAATGAACAGCGGATAGCGGTGGTGGCCGTCCTTGTGGCTGGTCGTGCCGTAGAAGACGTCGAAGCCCTTGTTCAGCACGTGTTGCGGGTTCTGGGTGTTGCCCGAGACGCATGATTTGCCGACCATGGCGGTGCGGTAGCCGGCGCGTTTGAGCAGGGTGGCGACCGTGAGATCTTCGGGATCGGGCCGCAATTCAAACTCGCCGTTGCCGCGCAACCAGGTGCTGCCGGTGTCCAGCCCGGTCATCAGGGTGCTGCGCGCCGGCGCGCAGACAGGGGAACCCGAGTAGTGCTGCGTGAAGCGGATGCCGCCCGCGGCGAGTTTGTCGAGCACCGGCGTGCGGGTCGTTTTCTGGCCGTAGCAGCCGAGGTCGCCGTAACCGAGGTCGTCGGCGATGATGAAAACGATGTTCGGTTTTGCCACGGCATCGGCGGCGCGGGCCGCGTGGGTGCAGGGAAGCAACCCCAGCAGGAGGGTCAAGGTGATGGAACGATGCATGAGGGTGAGAAGGTGGTTTGCGAGTTTTATGAAACGTCGGGAAGGGTGCGCGTCTTTCCGTTTCCGGCAGCATGGCATAAACAGCGTTGCCGTCCAAAATCATTTGCCCCGGAACCGCCCTCGCTTCTTGATTCTTCCAAACCGCCCCATCACTCTCCGCCCATGTCCGAGCCCGCACTGACCCCGATGATGGCCCAATACCAGGCCATGCGGAAATCCCTGCCCGCCGACGTCATCCTTTTCTATCGCCTCGGCGACTTCTACGAAATGTTCTTCGAGGACGCGAAAACCGCCTCGCCGATCATGAACGTCGCCCTCACCAAGCGCGGCGGCACGCCGATGTGCGGCGTTCCCTATCATGCCGCGCAGGGCTACATCGCCCGCCTGCTCAAGGCCGGAAAGCGCGTCGCCATCGCCGAGCAGACTTCCGAGGCCGTCGCCGGCAAACTCGTCTCCCGCGAAATCGCCCGCATTCTAACACCCGGCTCGATCGACGACCTCACCCTGCTCGACGACCAACGCCCGAACTACCTCGCCGCCGTCTTCCGCCACGGCAAAAACGTCGGCCTCGCCTGCATCGACCACACCACCGGCGAGTTCACCATCGCCGAATATGCGGACATCGGCCAGTTGGAGGACGAGCTCGCCCGCATCTCCCCGTCCGAACTCCTCATCCCGGACCACCAGACCGCCGAGTTCGGCGCCCTCCCTAACTGCCTCATCTACGAGGGCTATTCTTTCCTTCCCGAGCACGCCACCCAGCTGCTCAAGGATCATTTCAACGTCCACTCGCTCGACGGTTTCGGCTGCGCCAGCCTCCACGCCGCCAGCGGGGCCGCCGGAGCCGTGATGCACTACCTCATCCATCAGCTCCGGAGAAACTGCACCCACCTCCACACCCCGCGGGTCCGGGAAAATGCCGACCACGTCCTCATCGACGCCGCCTCCCAGCGCAATCTCGACCTCGTCGATTCCCGCTCCGGCAAGCAGCACACCTTGTTAGGCGTGCTCGACCGCACCGCCACACCGATGGGGGCGCGCCTGCTCCGCGACTGGATCCTCCACCCGCTGCGCGATCTCCAAACCCTAACCGCCCGCCAGGACGTCATCGCCGCCTTCCTAGCAGAACCGTTCCTGCTCTCCAAATGCCGCGAATCCCTCAAAGGCATCCGCGACATCGAGCGCACCACCTCCCGACTTTCCCAGGGCTCCGGCAACGCCCGCGACCTCCAGTCCCTCAGCATCTCCCTCTCCCACATTCCGTCCCTCAAACAGGATTTCTCCTCCCTCTTCCGATCAAACATCAGCCATCATCAATCAACCATCGTCAATCACCTCCACGACTTCAGCGATCTAACCAGCCTGCTCGCCGCCTCCCTCGCCGACGAACCCCCGTCTAACCTTCGCGACGGCGGCATCATCCGCGACGGCTGGTCACCGGAACTCGACGAACTCCGCTCCGCCGCCCGCGGTGGCAAGGATTGGATCGCCCGGCTCCAGGAAGACGAACG
>JBIPND010000087.1:0-8141 GCA_044374015.1 Luteolibacter sp.
CCATCGAGATGTTGGTGGTGACGCGCGGGCCCTTGGTGCCGATGGGGCCTTTGGAAACCTGGATCACGATCTCCGAACCGATCGGATAGATGTCGGGAATGTCCTTGGAAGTGATCTTTTTCTGCTGCTTTTTCTTATGGCTGCCCTCGCGCTGGATCTCTTCGAGGCCGCCGTCGAGCGCGGCGGGGATGGCATCCCAGAAGTGCAGGAAGGCGTTTTTGTCGAGGCCGATATCGACGAACATCGCCTTGAGGCCGGGTTCGATGTTTTTGACGCGGCCCTTGAAGATGCCGCCGACGATGTTTTGATCGCCTTCGCGCTCGACGGTGTATTCTTCAAGGATGCCGTCCTCCAGTAGGGCGACGCGGCGTTCGAGTTTTTCGACGTTGACGATGATGCTGTTGCCGCGCGAGGGGTCGGGTTTGCCGATGCCGAGGAGGCGTTTGATGTGTTGGATCATATGGTTGAGTGTTTTGATAAAAGTGAGAAGTTTTGTTAGGTTGTGAGAGGGGATGGATCGATCAGAATTCAGGAACCGGGACGGCCCGCGGAATCGCCGAGCCTTCGGCATCGAATTCCGGGGTGATGGTGGGCGCGGGAGTTTCGGCGGTGGTCACCAGAGGCGGGTCGGCGGCGACGAGATCGCCGACTTCCTCGCCGGTTTCGCCGACGGCTTCCTCTTCCTCGCCCGCGTCGGCAGGGGAGGAAATTTCGACGGCGGCGATGGCTTCGGGGGAGGGCGTGGTGTCGCCGGCCTCGACGGCGGCGATCACTTCGGCGGGGATTTCGATGGATTTTTCGATGCGGTCGGTATTTCCGACGACTTCGGCCTGGGGTTTGAGCGGGAGTCTAACGCCTTTGTCGCGGGCGAAGAGCCCGCGATAGACGAGGTTGGCGAGCGGGCCGCAGACGCCGCCGCCGGAGCCGCCGTTTTGGACCATGATGCACACCGCGTATTTCGGATTTTCGTAGGGTGCGAAGCTGATGACCCACGAGTTGTTGGACTTTTTGCCGTTGTCGGAGCTTTGGGCGGTGCCGGTCTTGGCGGCGACTTCGATGTCGGGCAGTTTGACTTTGCCGGAGGTGCCGCCGGGCTGGTTGACGGACATCCACATGCCTTTGCGGATCAGTTCGATGTCGCTGGCTTTGATGCCAGCCTTGACCAGATCCTCTACGAGTTCGGGGACGTTGGCGACGACGGTTTCGCCATCCTCGCTGATGGCTTTGCGGATGATACGAGGTTTGTAGTATTTCCCGCCATTGGCAATGGTAGCGGCGACCGCGCACATTTGGAGCGGGGTGGCCATGGAAGTTCCCTGGCCGATCGAGAGTCCGGCGGTTTCGTGGGGCGTCATCACCGCGGACGGGTAGGCGCTGCGCCAGGCGCGGCTGCCGGGCAGGATGCCGGGGTCTTCCTTGGGCAGTTCGATGCCGGTGCGTTTGCCGATGCCGACCATTTGACAGCCCTCGACCATGTTCTGCCAGCCGATGGTGTTGGCGAGTTTGTTGAAGTAGGGGTTGCAGGACTGCTGGATGGCCTTTGATAGATCCTGGGTGCCGTGGCGGCCCTTTTTCATGTTCCAAATCCAGCAGCCGACTTTGGCGTTGCCGTAGGTGACGTAGCCATCGCAGGAGAACGAGCGGGTGGCCAAACCCGCGAGCGCGCCGGCGACGGCGGTGGGGATCTTCATGGTGGAGCCCGGAGTGAAGGGTGAAATGGCGCGGTTGGTGAATGGTGCGAGTTGTTCGTTTTCCCTGTAGGCGGCGAAGCGGTCCTTCGAGATGCTGGGGATGAAATCGTTCGGGTTGTAGTCGGGGACGGAGGCCATCGCCAGGACCTCGCCGGTGTTGACGTCCATCACCACTCCGGCGGCCCTGCCGGCGTAGCGCAGGGTGTTCTCCAGCAAATATTGGGCGCGGGCGTCGATGGTGAGCTGGACCTTGGCACCGGTGCCGGGCTTGGTGTAGTCGTCCATGCCGATGGTGCGGCCTTTTTCATCCTTGATGATGATTTTTTTACCTTCGGGGCCGCGGAGGATCTCGTCCATCGAGGCTTCGACGCCGGCGATGCCTTTTTCGTCGCCGATGTAGTGGTTGAATTTGCGGGTGGCGCTTTCCGGGACATCGCCCTTTTCCCACTGTTTGAGATAGCCGAGCACGTGGCTGGCGAGCGCGCCGTAGGGGTATTCGCGGTGGGGCCGGAGGTTCACATAGACTCCGGGGAGATCGAGGTTGTGCTCGGCGAACTTTGAAAACTCCTCGTAAGTTAGATCCGCATTGTAACTGAAGGGGATGAGCCCGCCGTGGGTGAGGTAGTGGACGCGGAGATCGTTGGCGTTGTATTTTTTGAAGAGGTTGAGCTCCGGTTGGTCGAGCACGCTGAGGGTGCTTTCCTTGACGATCGCGACGATGTCTTTCTCGGAGCGCTTGCGGGTCATGCCCTTTTCCTGGGTGAGGCGCTGGAGGGTGGGTTCCTCGACGCGCTGCATGAGGTAGGCCTGGCGGATTTCGTCGAGATTGAAGGAGACCTCGTATTTGCGGACGTTGCGGGCGAGGGTGATGCCGTTGCGGTCGGTGATTTCGCCGCGGATGCCGGGTTCTCTAACGGTGACGTTGCGGTTTCCCGGGACGAGCTGGCGGAACTCGTCGCGGCGCTCGATTTGGAATTCGTGGAGCCGGGTCAACAGCGCGCCGAAGCCGACCAGCACCAGGGCGGTCAGCAGATAGAGGCGGAGGCGGTAGCTGGGTTCCATCAGATGTGGGCGGTGCGGCGGCGTTTGCGCCCGGCTTCGGGATTGATCGAGTGGCCACAGGCGCTGGCGATGCGGAACAGCAGCCAGAAGATCACGGGGGAAAACAGCATGGTCAGCAGCGAGGTGAAGGCCATTTGCAGGAGGGTGGCCTGGGAGAGGGTGAACTCGCCGCGGACAAAGGTGATGGTGGCGTATTCGGCGGCCAGATAGAGAAACACCGCGATGCCGGTTAGGATGGCGGAGAACTGCCATTTTCCCTGTTTGAAGAGTGGCTGGATGCCCTGCATCAGGAAGCCCATGGCGCCGAAAAGCAGGATCGAGTAGCCGAAGCGCAGCGACTCGACTTGCTGGGCGTAAATCTGCGGATCGCCGCCATGCGGGCCGAGCGCGCAGTGGGCGTCCCAGAAAAACCCGCCGATGAAGGCGAGCAGCAGCATGGTGGGCTGCTCGACGGTGACCGCGGCGCAGAGGAAGACCAGCTGGACTAACAAAATCCGGGAGTGGTGCAGCCCGGTGAACGCCGGCAGGAACTGCTGCACCACGAAGGCGGCGAGCAGGAGCAGGATGGTGGTGAGCGAGTAGCGGATCACGGGCGTGTCAGGGAGCGGCGGAGAGCACCACGAAAACCGTACCAAGATCCGCGAAGTTCACCGACGGTCGGACGAGAGCTTCGGAATCGAGGGTGCCTTTTTCGACGGACTCGATGGTTCCTAGGAGAATGTTGGCCTGGAAGATTCCTCCGCGGCCGGTGGTGAAAACGCGCTGGCCGGGGCGCAGCGTGGCGTCGGTGGATAGAAATCTGAGGCGCAGCAGCGGGTTGCCGTCGAAGCGGCCGCGCTGGCCGCTGAGGATGCCGACTTCCGGCGAGTTTTCGACGCGGGCGGAAACCTGGCATTTTTCGTCGGTGAGCAAAATGACGGACGAGCGGCCTTTGTCCGGGCGGTCGATTTTCCCGACGAGGCCTTCGTTGGAGAGCACGGCGAGCTGGGTGCCGATGCCGCGTTCCTCGCCGGCATCGATGTCCACCGTTTGCCACCAGGTGGTCGGGTGGCGGCGGATCACCTGCGCGGGCACGACCACAAACTGCGTCGCCTTTTTGAAGTCCAGCGCGTGGCGGAGGGTTTCGTTTTCCGATTCGAGGGCGCGGAAGCGGGATTCGATGATCCGCAGTTTGCCAAGCTCGTTGCGGGTGGCTTCCAATTCGATTTCGAGCTCCTTCGAATGGCGGGTTTCATCGAGAAATTCGCGGGCGCGGGTCTCGATTTGCGAGCCGGATTTCAGGAATGGCGCCATCGCCGAAAAGTAGAGATTCTGGATTTCCCGCACCGAGCGGTCACTCTGCGTGAAGGCCCAGACCGCGCCTCCGAGGAAGAGCAGCAGTGCGATGAGATTGAGCGGCTTCATGGCCGGTGTGGGCCTTGGTGTCCGCTTAGCGGTCGGTATTGGTGACCCGTTTCAGGAGCGAGAGCTCTTGAAGCGCCTTGCCAGTGCCTTCGGCCACGGCGCTGAGGGGATCCTCGGCGATGTGGACCGGCAGCCCGGTTTCCTCGCGCAGGAGGCGGTCCAGCCCTTTGAGCAAGGCCCCTCCGCCCGCCAGCACGATGCCGCGATCGACAAGGTCGGCGGCAAGTTCCGGTGGGCAGCGTTCGAGAGTGGTGCGGACCGCGTCAACGATGGTGCTGAGGGGATCCGCCATGGCCTCGCGGATTTCCTGCGAGGTGATGGTGATGGTTTTGGGAAGGCCTGCCACGAGGTCGCGGCCTTTGACTTCCATGGTCATTTCCTTGGGAAGCGGGGCGGCGGAACCGAGGCGGATTTTGATTTCCTCCGAGGTGCGCTCGCCGATCATCAGATTGTAAGCGCGCTTCATGTAGGAAATGATCGCCTCGTCGAGCTCGTCACCGGCGGTGCGGACGCTGCGGGCGTAAACGATGCCGGAGAGGGAAATCAACGCCACTTCCGTCGTTCCGCCGCCGATATCGACGATCATGTTGCCCGACGCTTCCTGCACCGGCAGGCCGACACCGATCGCCGCCGCCATCGGCTCTTCGATCAGGTAAACCTCGCGGGCTCCGGCTTGTTCGGCGGACTCGCGGACGGCGCGGCGCTCGACTTCGGTGATGCCGGACGGAATGGCGATCAGAACCCGCGGATTCGAGCGGCGGCCTTTGTTCACCTTGCGGATGAAGTGGCGCAACATCGCTTCAGTGACTTCGAAATCCGCGATCACGCCGTCTTTCAACGGCCGGATCGCGACAATATTGCCCGGCGTCCTGCCGAGCATGCGTTTTGCATCATCGCCGACGGCAAGCACCTCGTTGGTGCCCGCCTTGACGGCGACGACCGATGGCTCGCGTAAAACGATGCCGTGGTCTTTGACATTGATCAGGGTATTGGCGGTGCCTAAGTCGATGCCTATATCATTGGAAAACAAGTTTCCGAAAAGCTTTTTGAACATGGATGGTGTTGAAAATCAAAGAGTGGTGTGGAAATTTGGCGGGTCGAAAAATCCTGGAAATCACTCCATTCCGGCTGGCCTGCCTGAGAAAAATGTTGCAATTGTCCCGAGCCTTTCGAGAGAAGTGGGAAACCGTCACCATTCGCCGCGCCAAGGTCAAGCGGGAATCCGCGCTTCTCCCTAGGGATATCAATGTTCCAAGCCCTGAAAATCAAGGGGTCGCAAGCAACGGTCCGCACACCGCGTGGCGCGTGAGGAACTCGTCGGCAAGCGCGCCATACGCCTGCGCCCCGAGGCCGTTCGGATCGTGCTCGAAGATGCTTTTCCCATGGCTCGGCGCCTCACCGATCCGGATCGTCCGCGGAATCATCGTGCGATACATCTGGTCGGGGAAAAATTTGGCAACCTCCTCGACCACCTGCCGCGAAAGCAGCGTGCGGCCGTCATACATCGTCATTGCAATGCCTTCGAGGCGGATCCCGGGATTTGCGTCCGAGCCGCGGATTTGGTCGATCACATGGACGATTTTCGCCAACCCCTCGAGGCCGAACCACTCGCATTGCAGCGGAATCAGGATTTCGTCGGCGGCGGCCAACGCCGAGGTCATCAAAACTCCGAGCGACGGCGGCGTATCGAGGATGCAGTATTCGAAAAGATCGTTCGGCTTCAGCCCTTGGAGGATTTTGCGCAAGCGGGTGAGGTGATCATCGCTGCGGGCGAGCTCGATCTCCACGCCGGCCAGGTCCATTTCCGAGGGAACCAGCGACAGATTGTCGCGGCCGGTGGGCAGGATTTGTTCCGCCACCGTCTTGTCGCCGAGCAGCACCTGATACATGCTGCAGCCGTCCGGCGGCTCGATGCCGAGGCCGCTGGTGCAGTTCGCCTGAGGGTCGAGATCGACCAACAATACGCGCTGACCACGCATCGCCAAGGCTGCGGAGAGGTTCAGGGCGGTGGTGGTTTTCCCCACGCCGCCTTTTTGATTGGCGATGGCAACGACTTTCATACGGAGTGATCGGAAAATCCCGGTCGCGCAAACTCTCCCGGCTCACCGTGCCGCTGGCAATCAAAACCTCAGCCCCGGCGCAAATCAGCGCCGCCTCGTCCACACCAACAGCCCGCCGAGTGAAAAAACCAGGACGGCTGAGATGCGTGCGATCACTCCCACCGCCTAACGAAAGACCCGCAGTCCGGCAACGAAAATCCGGTGACGGAAGTGGTCACTCCTCCGCATCGATCTCCCCCGCAAGCTTCTGCGGGATGAGATAAAGCAGATTCCCGAAGCGCGTCGGCGGGGTGATCCGCAGGCTGGCGATCGCGCCTTTTTTGAACTCCACGCCGCCGCCGGTCACGCCGAGGATCCATTCGATGAGGATCGAAAAATCCGGCTCGTGGCCGACGATCGCGACCCGTTTGAAATCCCGGAACGCCGCCAGCTCCGCCAGCGCCGTTTCCGGAGCCATCCCCGACGCCAGCCACCCTTGGATCACCGGACCGGGGATCCTCGCGGTCGTGCAGAACTCATCCGCCGTCTGGCGGGCGCGGATCAACGGGCTGGTCAGCACGATCTCCGGCAACAGTCCGGCGGTTTTTAAAATCCGCGAAGCCCGGCGCGCCTGCTCGCGGCCCTTGTCTAGCAGCTCGCGCTGGAAGTCGCCGTTGATGTTGAAATTTTCGGCTTTGCCGTGGCGCAGGAGGATGAGTTCCATCATCGACGTAAGTGGTGAAAAGTTGGATCACATCGTCATCCCGCCATCGACGGCCAGCACCTGCCCGGTGATGTAGCGCGCCGCCGGACTTGCCAGGAAAACCACGGCTTCCGCGATGTCCCTGGTCTCGCCGAAAGTTCCTAACGGGATTTTCCCGATCACCGCGTCCTTGATCGCCTGCGGCAGTTCGTCGGTCATGTCGGTGGTGATGAAACCGGGAGCCACCGCGTTGCAGGTCACGCTGCGGCCGGCGAGTTCGCGGGCGACCGCCTTGGTGAATCCGATCAGCCCGGCCTTGCTCGCGGAGTAATTGGTCTGGCCGGCGTTGCCGATCAAGCCGATCACCGAGGCGATGTTGATGATGCGCGGATCTTCGGCTTTCATCAGCACTCGCATGAAGGCTTTGACGGTGTTGAAAGCGCCTTTCAAATTGGTATCCAGCACCGTGTCCCAATCCTCCTCCTTCATCCGCATCAGCAAACCATCGCGGGTCACGCCGGCATTGTTGACCAGGATGTTCACCGGCCCGAGATCCTCGCCGATTTTTTTCGCCAGCTCCTGCACCGCCGCATGATCCGCCACGTCCACCGCGTAGGCGATGGCCGCCCCGGGGAACATCGCGTTGATCTCCTCCGCCGCCTTGCCGCAGCTCGATTCGCTGCGGCTGACCACCGCGACTTTCGCGCCCTCGGCGGCGAACGCGCGGGCGATTTCCTGACCGATCCCGCGACCACCTCCGGTGACGACAGCGACTTTGTTGGCAAAACGTGACATGCCGGAACGTGGCGAGAGGAAGGGGGCGCTGTCAACTCAGCGAATCAGCGCCCGGATCAGTCCTTGGAGGATGCGGAAAATCACCAGAACGATCCCCAGGAACACCCCCACCGTTAAAACCAGCATCACCGCGATCACCCCGAGAACCACCCACAGCGGCCACCACCGGCTGTCGAGCCTGCGGACCCGTCCCTGCCACTGCCGCCAATCCTGGCCCTGCCGCGTCGGAGGAACTTCCTCCCGGCGTTCGACCCGGGCCGGCGGCGCGGCCCCATCAATCTCGACGACTTCGACTTCGATGGCTTGGGTTTCTTGGATCATGACGGGTTTCAAACGCGGCAACTTCCACCGCAAACCCCCGCGAAGCAACGCGAATACCGCCGACTGGAAAAAATCCCGGCCATTCCAGCAACGCAAATTTCATCCTTCTCCTTGCCAAGTCCGCTG
>JBIPND010000088.1:0-8089 GCA_044374015.1 Luteolibacter sp.
TCCGACCATGCGGGAAATGTGTATAAAGATCAGGGCGTGAGCCGCCGGGGAAAAGCCAATCATGAATCAAGCCCCGGCAGGGGCGACGGAATCCACCGAGTCCTTGGTAACAGATTTCCACCGCCCCTGCCGGGGCGGAATGTCTTTCGGACGGGTCCGGTGGCTCACGCCACCGGCTAATTTCCACCTGTCCCACCGGGACGGAAAAAAGGCTAAAATCCCCTTAATTACGTGCCATTCGTCGTCGCTCCTTATTGCCTCATCCCGAACGCGGCGGTGAGCGACGCGAGATCCGCCGGTGCCGCGCGGTCGGCCGTTAGAATGGCCGCTTTCTGGAGCGAGATCAACTCGGCGATGCCCTTGCGGGAAAGATCGAGCATCGCCGTCATTTCCTCGGACGAAAAAACCGCCTCCTCGCCGCTGCCCTGGATCTCCACAAACTCGGAGGTCTCGGTCATCACCACATTGAAATCCACCGAAGCATCGCGGTCTTCGGGATAGTTCAAATCCAATACCGGCACGCCCTGATAGACGCCGGCGGAAACCGCGGCCACCAGTTTTTTCATCGCGAATTGTTTGAGTTTCCCCTGCGCCATCAGCTTGTTCAGCGCGATCGCCATCGCGACGCAACCGCCGGTGATCGAGGCCGTGCGGGTCCCGCCGTCGGCTTGCAGCACATCGCAATCGATCCAAATCGTGCGTTGTCCGACTTTTTTCAAATCCACCACTGCCCGCAGCGCGCGGCCGATCAGGCGCTGGATCTCGGACGAGCGGCCGTCGAGTTTCCCCCGTGAAATGTCGCGCGGTTTGCGCTCCAGCGTCGAATACGGTAGCATCGAATATTCAGCTGTGAGCCAGCCGCCTTCCACCCGCTGCGCCCGCATCCAGCGCGGCACGTCGTCCTCGATGGTGGCGGAGCAAATCACCTTGGTATCGCCGAAGGAAACCAGCACCGAGCCGGTGGCGTTCGGCGCAATGTTAGGGACGAAGGAAATCGGGCGGAGTTGGTCGTTCTGGCGGCCGTCTGGACGTGTCATGGCGCAAATTGAAAGCCACCGCCGCGCCCTCCGCAAGCGCCTAGCATCATACCCGCATATTTTCCAAAGGCCCGCCCGGGACCGCGAGTCTGCGACTCCCAGGGTCGGCGAGTTGTGGAACTCCCTGTCCCGGGCGTGATGGCGCGCGGCTCCATCCCGTTTTCAGTGTCGTCACTTTATCCGACTCGTGGAGCCGCGAAACCTGCTGTAATAATTGGCATCCCGTATAAACCCATCCGCGTGATTATCTCCCATTCCAGTGCGCTTCTCCCGGCAATCCGCGCGGGGGCTCCGGCATCCGCCCTCCATGCTTCCTCAGGGGGTGGCTGATGATTTTCCTGGCTCCGGCCGCGCAGTCCATCAAATCAAAAACCCATGAAACGCCTGCTCCCGCTTCTTCTCGCCTGCTTTTCCGCGGCCCCCGATCTTCTGGCGCAGGCACCTAACAGCACGTGGGTGTTTCCGGCGGCTTCGGGCGACCTGCTCTATCAGCTCGACGAACGCGGCCAGCGCATCGCCGATTTTTCCGACTGCGGCTACCGTGGCGGTACCGTGCCGTTGCCGAATGTTTCCGCACAGATCGCTTCCAGCCGCTGGGTCAGCGTGAGTCCCGGGGCGGGGGATGACACCGCGCTGATCCAGGCCGCGATCAATTCGGTGGCGGCAATGACGCCGGATGCCAACGGCTGGCGCGGCGTGGTCTATCTGAATCCGGGCGAGTACCAGGTCGGCACCACCGGTTCGCTGGCTTCGGTGGCGGTGACCAACGGCGGCTCCGGTTACACCTCGGCTCCGAGCGTCGCGATCACCGGCGGCGGCGGCAGCGGGGCGACCGCCACCGCAGCGGTTAGTGGCGGGAAGGTCACTGCGGTGAATTTTGCTAACAGCGGCTCGGGCTACACTTCGAGTCCCGCGATTTCGTTCGGCGGCGGCGGGGGCTCGGGAGCGGCGGCCGCGTCCGCGGTGGCCGGCTCCTCGGCCCTGCGCATCAATGCCAGCGGCGTGGTGCTCAAGGGCGCGGGCGATGATCCGCTGACCGGCACGCGGCTGCGGGCGACGACCCGGATTCAATACACCGTCCTCAGCGTCGCCGGATCCGGCAGCCGCAGCACGGTGTCCAACACCACCCGCAATCTAACCCAAACCCTGGTGCCCGCCGGGACGCGGACGTTTCAAGTGGACAGCACCAGCGGCCTCGCCGTCGGGCATACCGTGATCGTCAAACGTCCCAGCACCGCGCAGTGGATCGCCGACATCGACATGGACCAACTCGGCCCTGATAGCCCCGGCGGGGATATCGACGATGTGCCGTGGGCTCCCGGCTCGAAGGATTTGTTATTTGATAGAGTGATCACCCGCATCGATGGCAACTGGATCACGGTCGATGCGCCGTTGCCGCAGACTTTCGAGTCGAAATACGGCGGCGGGCAGATCTGGCGATACACCTGGACCGGCCGGATCCAACAGGTCGGCATCGAGGATCTGGATGGCTTCTCGGATTACACCGGCAGCACGGATGAAGCGCATGCCTGGAGTTTCATTCAAATGACCGGCGTGCAGCACGGCTGGGTGCGGAACATCACCGCCCGGCATTTCGGCTACTCGGCGGTCAGGGTCGGCAGCGGCGCGAAATGGATCACCGTGGCCGACTCCGAGTGCCTGGACGCGATCTCCATCATCACCGGCAGCCGCCGTTATTCCTTCAACAACGAGGGGGCCGAACTCACGCTGTTTCAAAACAACTACACCCGCGGCGGCCGACACGATTATGTCATGGGTTCGCTGGTGCGCGGGCCTAACGCATTTATCCAGTCCAAGGCGGACACCGTTTATTCCGACGCCGGCCCGCATCATCGCTGGGCGGCGGGCGGACTGTTCGACAACATCACGGTGAACGGCAACTCCATCAACGTGCAGAACCGCGGCAACTACGGCACCGGTCACGGCTGGGCCGGCGCTCACATGGCGGTGTGGAATTCAACGGCCAGCAGCTTCCGGGTGCGCAATCCGCCCACCGCCCGCAACTGGCTGGTCGGTTCCATCGGCAACATCCTCGCCAGCGCGGCTCCCGTGGGCGCCGATCCTCCGGGCACCTACGACAGCAGCGGGCCGTCGGGCACCGGCAAGGCGGTCTATCCGCACAGCCTCTATCATGGCCAGCTCCAGCAGCGCCTGAAATGGCCCGACTCGCAGTTCCGCGAATCCTGGCTCGGCGACGTGGACCAATTCGCCAGCACCGGCGGCACGGGTGAAACGGTGAATTGCAACGCGGCGTGGCTCGCCGCGGTGCAGGCGCTCGGTGCGGCGGATGCGAAATTTGATTTTCTAACGGGAAACCGGCGCGCCGCCTTCACCTTCGATTTCGCACTCGATCCCGGCGATACCGTGGTGGCAGCTTCTCTAACCGTGAGCCTGCGGGACATCGGTGGCGGGTCTGGCGACGATCTGGTTTTCCTCGATGATCTATCGGTCGGGCAGAGTTACGCGAGCCTCGGCTGGACTCCGGTGGCCGGCAGCGGCTCGAGCGTGCGGACCATGGCGGTGACGCCTTCGCTGTTAGCCGATGGCCGGCTCAACGTGGCGCTCGGGGCTGATAGTGCGGTGGACTTCGCGACCCTTCATTTCCAAGTGCGGAAAGCGCAACCCGCGACCACCGAAGTCGCGCTGCTGCCGGTCGCCGACACCTTCGTTCTGGGCGGCACCAGCGCCGACACGAATTTCGGGACGGCAACGACCTTGCAAACCAAGGACATCTCCGCCAGTCATGTAAACCGCGAGGCCTTCATCCGCTGGGACCTGAGCGGGGTGACCGGAAAAATCCTGCACGCGAGAGTGAGGCTGGCAGGCACTTCCGCCAGCCAGTCCGGATCCCAAAGCGGTGCCTCCGTGGTGGGCGACGACACCTGGGACGAGGCCGCCATGACTTTCAATAGCAGACCATCCGCCGGCACCTTGTTCGCGCAGTGGCTGCCCGTCACCGGACAAGCCGTGGAATTCTCGGTCACCCCACAGGTCACCGAAACGCGGTTGGGCGACGGTCTGCTGTCGCTGCGGATCGCTTCCGCCGGCGACTACGGAGCTGCGGGAAATGTCACCTACGCCTCGCGGGAACATGCAACCGCCGCCAACCGTCCACAGTTGATTCTCACGTTTGAAAACAGCGCACCGACGATCAGCGCGATCGCGGATCAGACCGTCAATGAAGACACAGCCACTCCACCGCTGGCCTTCACGCTTGGCGACGATCTAACCGCCCCGGAAGCGCTCACCGTCAGCGGCGCATCTTCTAACATAAACCTCGTTCCGCATGGCAACATCGTGTTCCACGGCAGCGGGGCAAACCGCAGCGTCACTGTCACGCCCGCGCCAGAACAAAGTGGTAGTGCGATGATCACGCTGACCGTCAGCGAGGGCTCGCTGAGTAGCGCGGCGGCGTTTCTCCTAACTGTCATCGCAGTGGAAGATCCACCGCTTGCGAATCCCGGCACGGCGGCGACCCTCGCCAGTCAGCCGGTGGACATCGATCTCCGGACGCTCGCCAGTGACAGCGACACCCCGCAGGCCGAGTTGCGCTTCGGCGTCAGCGGCGGCTTGAACGGCACGGTGGTGCTGCTGCCGGATGGTTTTACCGCGCGCTTCACCCCGGCCGACGGTTACAGCGGTCCGGCGGGTTTCAGTTATAGCGTGACCGATTCCTCCACCGACCCGAGGGTTTTCCTCAACTACACTTTCCAGCCGCCCGACGTCACTTCCGACGGCTTCAGCACGGATGTTTCCGGCAACGGCCGCCATGCGACGATCACCAGTTTCGGCAATGGCAGCGCGAGCTACACCGCCGATTTCCCGGTTCCGCTGGCTCCGCAGCACGCGCAGTCGCTCGCTCTAGCAGAAAATAACTCGGCGGGCGCATCCCGTTTGCAGCGGATCATTTCACCCACCACCGAGTTGGATTTCAAAACCGCGGACTGGACGGTTGCCGGTTGGGTCAAACGCACCGAAACCATCGATCAGGACATCATCTTCCACCTCGGCAGCGGCAACGGGCGGGGTGGGGCCAATGAGTTGGCGCTGAGCTTCGGCAACGGTTCGTCGAACGCTCCGCTGTATCTCAGGAACTGGAACGCCAGCGCGATGGATGTTGATTTGAGCGTGCCTGTGAGTGCTGCGGTCTGGCATCACTTGGCAGTGGTTCGCTCCGGCACCAGCCTCACCCTTTATGTCAATGGTTTGCCGGTCGGCAGTGACTCCTCGTTCACCATCACGGCAAACAGCAATAGCAGCAGCACGTCCGCGATTTTCGGTGGCGGAACCTCCACCACCCTGGGGTCGTTGACGGACCGCTATTTCAACGGCTCAATGGCGGACCTCGCCATTTTCAACGCCGCGCTTTCCGCCGGGGATCTTGCAAAAATTCACACCGCGCCGGTCGCCTATCTTGGCGGACTGACTTCTGGAAATACGGTCGAAGTGAACGTCACCAAACAAGCGGCCACGGTCGTGCTTGGCGGTCTGGAGCAGGCCTACGACGGCAATCCGAAATCCGCGACCGCCGACACCACTCCCGGGAGCTATACCGTCGATTTCACCTATGACGGTGTGTCAACCGAACCGACCGAAGTTGGGAGTTATGTGGTGGTCGGCACCATCAACGATCCGGTCTATGCCGGCAGTGCCAGCGGCACCTTGCTGATTTCGCAAGGAGTTGCCACGGTGGTGCTCGGCGACCTGGCGCAGGCCTACGATGGCTTGCCGAAATCCGCCACCGCCACTACCAGTCCCGGCACTTATGCGGTGGACATCACTTACAATGGTTTCCCTGAAGCGCCGTCTAACATTGGTGTTTACACGGTCGACGCCACGGTCAGTGATTTGAACTATGCGGGCTCCGCTACCGGCACGCTGGTCATCGCGGACAATCCTCCGACAGCGGCTGCCACCCAAGTCGTGACGGCAGTGAACACTGCTGCCAGCGTCGATCTGCGGACCCTCGCCGGTGATGTGGAAACCGATCCCGCGCAACTGCGTTTTACGTTGGGGGCCGTGACCCACGGTAGCGCCACGCTGGATGCTGACGGCCACACCGTGCATTTCATCCCGGAATCCGGTTACGCGGGCCCGGCGACGTTCGGCTACACCGTCACCGATACCACGGCGGATCCGCGACTGTTTCTGAACTCCCGTTTCCAATCCGCCAGCGCCGCCGATTCCTCAGGCAACGGGCGGGATGGCATTTTTCAAATTCAAGGCAGCGGCGCGGCGGAGTTTTTAGCAGACGCGCCCGCCGCTTTGCTGCCGCAGTCGCCGCAGAGCCTGTTCCTCGTCGAGAATGACGCCGCCGGTGCGGCTCGGGTGGAGTATGTCATCGCCAGTGGCGAGCTCGATCTATCCACTGCGGACTGGACCTGCGCCGGTTGGTTCAAGCGCGACAGCACCACCGATGCGGATTCGGTTCTCCAGTTAGGCAACTCCGCCGGGTTCGGGTCGGACGCGCTTTCGCTGGTCCTGCCGGTGGGCGGCAGCAGCGTGGAACTTCGCAACTACGCCGGCGCCACGCGCGATGTGCTGATCACGAAATCCGGGATCGCCGTCGGGATGTGGCATCATTTCGCCGTCGTCCGCAGCGGCGGCAGCTTGAGTCTTTATGTGAATGGCGAGTTGGCAGGGAGTGACAGCGAGTTTGTGTTCACCCTGGATTTCACCACGCCGCTCAAACTTGGCGGGGTCAGCTCGCTGGCGAACAGCGGCGTGTGGGATCGCTGGATGAACGGCGGCCTCGCGGATTTCGCGGTGTTCCATGCGGCGCTCTCGCCGTCGGACATTGCGAAACTCCACACCGCTCAGGTCGCCTACCTCGGTGGCCAATCCGCGTCTAACATCGTGACGCTCAGCATCACCCCGCCCGCGGATCCGATGGCCAGCTGGCGGCAGTTTTATTTCCAGACTTCTGAAAACTCGGGTGCCGCCGCCAACACTGCGGACCCCGATGGCGACGGCCTGAGCAACGAGCAGGAATACACGTTCGGAACCGACCCCACCCAGCCGGAGAGCGCTCCGCTGCTGGCCATCACCCAAGCGGGCAATCAACTGACTCTCGGTTTCATGGCCCGACTGGCGGAAGGTCCCGGTTACGCCGGAATGAGCCGTCGCTACACCGTGGAAAGCAGCGCCGACCTTGCCGTGCCATGGTCGCCGGTGGCGGGCCACGTGGACATCGTGGGTGCCGGCCAAACCGTGCTGCTCACGATCCCCGCCGGTTCTGAAAAGTGCTTTTACCGCCTGAAGGTCGGCTTGGAATGAACGGCGTCCGGGAGAGTTGGTGCCGGTTTCAGGCGTGATCGTGCGGTGGCAAATCTTTTTCCGAAACCGCTCTTGTCCGTGGCCTTGTCCGTGCCCTACGCTCGCCCAACCTCTTCCAAGCGTGGCACATTCTTCCCGAGCAACTCATATTTTAGGCGTTCTTCCATCCCGTTGGGGGTCCACGCGTTTCCCGGGAAAGCCGCTTCATTTGATCGCCGGAAAACCCCTGATCCAGCATGTTTGGGAGCGCTGCAAGCAATGTTCCCGCCTCGATGACCTCATCGTCGCCACCGATGACGAGCGCATCCGCGACGCCGTGATCGGCTTCGGCGGCAAGGTCGCGATGACCTCGCCCGACCATCCGACCGGCACCGACCGCATCGCCGAAGTCGCCCGCGCCGTCCCCGAGGCCACCCACATCATCAATATCCAGGGCGACGAACCGCTCATCGATCCCGCGCTCATCGATGAGCTCGCCGCCGCCATGGCTGCCGATCCCACGCTCGACATGGCCACCGCCGCCAACCCGCTCGATCCCGCCGACCCGGCCGTGCAGGACCCGAACGTGGTCAAAGTGGCGATCGCGCTTGATGGCCGCGCGCTGTATTTCTCGCGTTCGCCGCTGCCGTTTTTCCGCAACCCGGTCGATGGCCTGCCGGTCCTCCGCCACAAGGGGATCTACGCCTATCAGCGCGCGTTCCTCGAACGTTTTGTCACCTGGCCGCCCTCACCCTTGGAAAAGGCCGAGTCGCTCG
>JBIPND010000089.1:0-8075 GCA_044374015.1 Luteolibacter sp.
GCCGGGGCTGCTTAATCATCCAAAGCGGTGTGGCGCTTCGCTTCCCACCGCAGTCCAAAGGGCCGCGAAGGTATGGAGTGCGGTGGCAGAGCGCAGCGGCGACACCGCTTTGGATTCTTCGCGATGGCAGGCTGAAGCTTGTAATCGGTATCACCGCCAGACGACGAGCGCTCAATGCTCTTTCGGCAAGCGACCGGCAGGCGGTCTAACGGGCCGGCTGAAGCCAGCGCTCCCGTCGGTTAGACGAGATTCTCGATGCGGAAGACGACGGGCGCGCTGTTGATGCAATCGAGCGCCTCGATTTCCACGAGGGCGTCCTGAAGCTTGCCGAAGGGGCAGGTGTGGAGCAGGAACACCATGTCCACGAATTCGGCGTCGGGATTGGAAGGGTTGACAGGCGAATGGGTGCCGGAAATTCCGATGCGGTGGTCGGCCAACACCTTGGCGATTTCCGCGATGACGCCGGGGCGGTCGGTGACGTCGAAACGCACGTAGTAGGAAGTGGAGGTTTCTCCAACAGGTAGAATCCGGCCGCTTTCCCGATAGGGCAGGAACCCGCGGTGGCCGTTGGTCTGGCGCAGGGAGCGGGCGGCTTCCACCAGATCGGCGACGACCGAGGAGGCGGTCGGGTCCTGGCCGGCGCCGCGACCGTAGAAGAGCGATTCGCCGGCGGCGTCACCGTGGACGGCGACGGCATTGAAGACGCCATGCACGGAGGCAAGGATGTTGGTTTTGGCGATGAACGACGGCTGGATGCGCAGCTCCACGGAGCCGTCGGCGTGCTCGCGGATTACGGCGAGCAGCTTGACGATGTAACCGAGGCTTTTCGCAAAATGGATATCGGCCGGGCGGACTTGTTCGATCCCGGAGACGTGGATGGAGGCGGGGTCGATGGGGAATCCGTAGGCGAGCGTGGCGAGCAGGATCGCCTTGTGGGCGGCGTCCCAACCGTTGACGTCGAGCGCCGGATCGGCCTCGGCGTAGCCCAGGGCTTGGGCTTCCTGGAGGGCCTCTTCGAAGGTGAGCCCGGCGTCGGTCATGCGGCCGAGGATGTAATTGGAAGTGCCGTTGATGATTCCGGAAAACGAATGGATGCGGTTGCCAATGAACGAGTCCTGGACGGTGCGAATGATCGGAATGCCTCCGGCGACGGCGGCTTCGAAGTGGATTGGGGTGCCGTTTTCCTTGGAAATGGCGAACAACTCGACGCCGCGCTCGGCGAGCAGCGCCTTGTTGCCGGTGACAACGGGCTTTTTCGCACGCAGGGCGGCGGCGACGATTTCGAAAGCGTCGGTGGTGCCGCCGATCAATTCGACGACGATGTCCACGGTCGGATCGGCGACGAGCATTTCCCAATCGGTGGTGAAGGTCTCGGCGGCGACGTTGCTGGTGGTGCCGCGCGCTTTGGCGAGATCGCGGACGAGGATCCGGGCAATGTGGAGACTCACCCCGCCGCCGGTGCGCTCGGTGATGAGTTCGCCATTGCGTTGCAGGGTGTTCCAGACGCCGGAGCCGACGGTTCCGAATCCGGCCAGGCCGATGCCGAGAGATGAGCAGGGGTTCACGCGGCGGACTGTGAGTGTCCGCCACGGTTTGTCCAAGCCGGAAGAAGTGAAAATTCCGGATTTCAGCCCGCTTGGCTGAACTGGCGCTCGGCTTCCAGCCAATCGCCGTGGGAATCGCCGGGCAGGCCCTGTTCGACGCGGCGGCGGTAATTCAAATAGGCGGCGCGGGCGACCGCATCCAGCGACGGCTTGGCCGCGGCTTTTTTCGCCGCAGGCGCGGTGGTAACTGGCGCGGCAGGGGCCTTTTTGGCGACCGCTTTTTTCGCAGGTTTCGCAGGTGCGGGCGCGGGATTATTTTCTGGAGCCAATTTCGACGCGGGCGCGGCGGCCTTTTTCGCGGCAGGTTTGGGGGTCGCCGCAGCTTCGGGGGGGGCGAGTTTCGTGATTTTCGTTGCAGTCTTTTTAGCAGCCATAATGGTGGAAATTAAGAGGTTGGAGGGAGCATATTGAATGCCACGCGCAGAATAATCGGCCGAGCTCGTGATTGCCAGCACATTAGAACGGCGTATAGTCAGCCCATGGCCGAAGGCTATTCATGGAGCGAACATCGTGTGGGGAGCGGTTACCGACTGCCCGGCCCGGAGCACCTCGGCTGGTGGGCTGCGGTGGCGATGTTGCTTTCGATCCTGCTGCACGTCATCGTGTTTTTCGCCTTGGATCGGATGAAAATCGCCCTGCATTTCGAGGAAGCCCGCGAGCTCAGCACCCGGCCCATCGATGTGCGCCAGGTGGAGGTCCGGCCGGCGGAGGCCGAGCGTTCGTTGCCACCGGAACAGGTGATCCAACCGCCGATCGATGCCGCCTCGTTGCTGGAGGAAATTGATTTGTTAGACATTCTACCGCTCGACCAGGAAATCGATATCAACCCGGACGTCATCAAAGCGGAATACGCGTTGCAAATGCAGAAGCCGGCGATCGAGGGCGATCCAGAGGCGATCGCCTTGGAAGCCGCCGTCGGCC
The DNA here is from genome assembly GCA_044374015.1 of Luteolibacter sp. Classification (GTDB taxonomy): domain Bacteria; phylum Verrucomicrobiota; class Verrucomicrobiia; order Verrucomicrobiales; family Akkermansiaceae; genus Luteolibacter. The sequence goes on from JBIPND010000089.1 coordinate 2,526, forward strand.
TGGAAGTCGAGGGTGACCTCCCCGAGTTCGGGCGCGATGTGGAAACGATCCGGCCGGCGGAAGTCGGCCAAATCACCGTCGATCCCGGGTCCGCCCAGATCGACGACGACCTGAATCTCGGGAAATTCACCGACGAGCTCATCAAACGCGGTGCCGGCGGCAAGGTCGAAAAAGGCGCGCTCGACGGCATCACTTCGCTCGACCAGCTGCTCGACCTGCCCGCCAACATCCTGCTCAGCAAGAAGACCATGCTGCCGAGCGATCTGTTATTCGAATTCAACAGCTCCGAACTCCGCGAAAGCGCCAAAGTCGGGCTGATGAAACTCGCCCTGCTGATGGACCGCAACCCCGGGCTTTACTGCTGGATCGAGGGCCATACCGATCTGGTCGGCGGCGACGAGTTCAACCTCGAGCTCTCGATCAAACGCGCGCAAGCGGTTAGAAACTATCTGGTCAACTCGATGCGGATGGATGCTTCAAAAATCATCACCCGCGGATTCGGTCGTTACTCGCCGATGATCATCAGCGGCACCACCGAAGAGCAAGAGGTCAACCGGCGGGTGGAAATCCGTATGCGCAAGACCCCGCCGAGCAGCGCGCAGCTTATCATCGCGCCGCAAAAGGCCGCGGTGGTGGAAGATCCACTCGCGCCGAGAGCGGTGCTCGTCAAACCCGCCCGCGCGCTGCCCGTTGAGATGCTCGAGGAGGCCCCGCCGTCGCCGTCGCCGCTGAAAGCCTTGCCCGCCGATGGCATCCCGGAGTTGCCGGAAGTGCCGCGGGCCAGCCCGGTGGAGCCGGTGCCGCCGACCGCGATTCCCCGCGCCCAAGAGGTGGAAGAGTGAGCCCTCTCAGACCAGCCCGTCCTTGCGCGCTTGTTTCCAATACGCGTATTCGGAGCGGTTGAAATCGACGTATTCCGGCGAGAGATCGCTGGAATACATGGTGTAATCGGCGTCGCCCTGGTTGAGATCGATGACGATTTCAAACTCGGGAGCGGCGACGATATGGCGGAGCTCGTCCATCGGCGTGTCCGCCTGAAGGCCGCCGAGGCAGGCCGGCTTGCCGCCGATATGGATGTCCACGAGCTCTTCCCGGATGCGGGCGCGCGAATAGCCGACGGCATGAATGATGCGGCCCCAGTTCGGGTCGCCGCCATTCCACGAGGATTTCACCAGCGCCGACTTGCAAACCGCTTCGGCGACTTTTTTCGCATCGAGGTAAGTGCGGGCGCCTTTGACTTTGACGGTGACAAATTTCGTCACGCGCTCGCCATCGCGGACCACGGCTTTGGCCAACTCCAGCATCACCCAGCGCAACGCCTCGCGGAATTGCTTGCAACGGGCGTCATTGCGCCTGACCGGCGGCATCCCGGAAGCCCCGTTGGCCAGCACGATCACGGTGTCGTTGGTGGACATGTCGCCGTCGATGGTGATGCGGTTGAAACTTTCCTCCACGCATTCGAGCACCGCCTTGCGCAGCCCGTCGGTGGGGATGTTGGCATCGGTGGTGATGAAGCAGAGCATCGTGGCCATGCTCGGGGAAATCATGCCGGCACCCTTCACGCAACCGCCGATGCGGACGCGGGTCTCGCCGAGCTGGAAGGAAATCGCGACCTCCTTGGCGTGGGTGTCGCTGGTGATGATCGCCGCCGCCACGTCCGCGCCATTTTTCGGGCCAAGGCCAGCGACCAGCCGGTCGTAGTTGGGTTCGACCCGCATCATCGGCATCGGCAAGCCGATCACGCCGGTGGAGGCGACGCCCACTTCGGTGCGCTTGAGGCCCAGCGGCTTGGCCACGGCGCTGCACATCGCGTTGGCGTCGTGGATGCCCTGAACGCCGGTGCAGGCATTGGCGTTGCCCGAATTCGCGATGATCGCGCGGAGATCGCCCTTGCGCAGATTCGACTGCGAAACCCTGACCGGCGCGGCTTTCACCCGGTTGGTGGTGAAGGTGCCGGCCGAAGTGCAGGGATGTTCCGAGTGGATGAGCGCGAGGTCCAAGCGGTCGCTGTCCGGGTTTTTGATGCCGCAGCTCACGGCGCTGGTGAGAAATCCTTTGGGGGCTCCAACACCACCGGCGAGTCGAGTAAAGGGAAGGTCCATGGCATCAGAAGGCGAACAGCGGCAGAGAGTGATCGCCGGGTGAAAATTTTGCAACTCATCAATCTCACACCAAAGCCGAATATCAGCCGGAAACCATGCATCGTCTGACCGCCCCGGGTGAGGTGGACTGAAGTCCGCGACTACGATTGCTGGCGGGCGGCTTGCAGGGTGTTTTTCATCAGCATCGCGATGGTCATCGGACCGACCCCGCCGGGGACCGGGGTGATGGCGGAGCAGAGCGGCGCGACCTCGGGATAGGCGACGTCGCCGGTGAGGCGGAAGCCGGATTTTTTCGAGGGGTCGGGGATGCGGTTGATGCCGACGTCGATGACCACCGCGCCGGGTTTGACCCAGTCGGCCTTGACCATTTCCGGGCGGCCGACGGCGGCGATCAGGATGTCGGCGCGGCGGCAGATGGCGGGGAGATCCTTGGATCGCGAGTGGGCGATGGTGACGGTGGCGTTGGAGTTTTTCGACACCAACAACAGCGCCATCGGCTTGCCGACGATCATGCTGCGGCCGATCACGACGGCTTCCGCGCCATGGGTGTTGATGCCGGAAATTTCCAACAGTTTCATGCAGCCGGCGGGGGTGCAGGGGACGAAGCCGGACGGGTCTTCGAGCACCAGCTTGGCGACGTTTTCCGGGTGGAATCCATCGACGTCCTTGCGGGGATCGATCGCGCGGATGACGGCTTCCTCGTCGATGTGTTTCGGCGGCGGCGATTGCACCAGGATGCCGTGGATCGCGGGATCGGCGTTGAGATCGCGGACGACTTGCAGCAGTTCTTCCTGGGTGGTTTCGGCGGAGAGTTCGATCTTGAGCGAGTGAAAGCCGAGCTCGGCGCAGGTGCGGGCTTTGGAGCCGACATAGACCTGCGACGCGGGATCGCTGCCGACGAGCACGACGGCAAGGCCGGGCCTAACACCCCTGGCTAGCAGCTCGGCGGTTTCGGCGCGGCACTCGTCGAGCACGGCGGCGGCGACGGATTTTCCATCAAGGATTTTCGGTGGGTTCATGGGAGTGGTTGGATGTCGTCGGCGCCTTTGAGGAGCAGGTTCTGGATTTGTGCGCGGGTGGATTCGAAAACGGTTTCGTCGAGTTTGGCGGGGATGAAAAGCATTTCATCAAAGATCACGTGGACCCGGCTGAACGGTTTGGGAATGACAAACCGGTCCCAGGTTTTCAAGCGCCATGCGGAGGAATAGGTGGCATGGATCGGGACGATGGGCGCGCGGGAGGATTCCGCGAGCTTGATCACGCCGGGGTGGAATTCGTAGCGCGGGCCGCGCGGGCCGTCCGGGGTGATGCAGACGTCGAGGCCTTCCTGGAGGGCGCGTTTCATGCCGATCAAGGCGGCCACCGCGCGGCGCGACGACGAGCCGCGCACGGCGCCGAGGCCGAAGACGGCCATGGCGCGGGCGAGCATCGCGCCGTCGTGGCTGGCGCTGGTGAGCACCACGGATTTGCGTTGGTTGCCGCCGGTGATCGACCAGATCGGCGGGATGGTGAAAATGCGGTTGTGCCACAGCGCGAAGATGACCGGCATGGCGTGGGTGCCGGGGCGGGTGATGCCGCAGCGGTCTTCGATTTCGTAGCGCAGGGTGCAGGACCAGAGTTTCATCAACCAGCCCGCGAGGGTGCCGAGGATGGCGGTTTTGCGGTTTTCCCGGATCTCGCTGTTTTTCATGGGTCCTTCGGATCCTGCGCGTGCGCGGCGGACTATGGGGTGGAAATTCAAACGCTGCCAACCTCCACGTCACTGGGTGGCACCGAAATGAACGCGCTTGGCACCCGTGACGGCGGCGCGGTAGCGGAGCAGCGCTTCGAGAAAGTAGTAATCCGCATACACCAGCGGGACGTCGATTTCGCTGCTGCCCGGCAAGTGGCCGGTGGAGTGGGCGAGGATGAATCCGCCGTTGGTGCCCGGTTCGGCGAGGTAGGCGGGAGACGCCAGCGACAGGAGTTGCTGGCGGGCGTAATCGCGGAATTTTTTGCCATCCGGAGTCAGCCCGCTGATTTCGATGAGCGCGGAGGCCATCACGGCGGCGGCCGAGGCATCCCGCGGAACTCCCTCGCCCGCCGGAATGCCGAAGTCCCAGGTGGGGATTTTGTCGGCGGGCATGTTCGGGTGCGTCATGCAGAATTCGGCGAGGGAAATGGCCTTGGCGAGGTATTCCGGCTTGCCCGTTTCACGAAACATCATCGCGAATCCGTAGATGCCCCACGCTTGGCCACGCGCCCACGGGGTGCTGGCGTCCGCCCCTTGATTTGCGTAATAGGCGCGGACCCAGCCGGTTTTAGGATCGTAATCGACGACATGATAGGCGGAGCCATCGGCGCGGAAATGCCGGGCAAGGGTTTGGTCCGCATGGCTGATGGCGATTTCGCGGAATTTCGGGTCGCCGCCATTTTTTGCGGCCCAGGTCAGGAGTTCGAGGTTCATCATGTTATCGATGATCACCGGGCAGATGTAGGGTTTGAAATCCCACGAACGGATCATGCCGAGCTCCGGCACATAACGGCTGGCCAGGGCGGCGGCGGCATCCAGCAACACCGCCCGCTGACTGTCATCCGGGCTAAGGCGCAGCGCGTTGCCATAACTGCAACCGAGCATGAAACCACCGTCGTGATCGCTCTTGTGGTGGCGGATGACTTCGAGGCGCCGGGTGTAGGCCATCGCCTTTTCCTTCCACTTCGCCGAACCGTCGAATTCATGGAGCAGCCAGAGATTTCCCGGGAAAAACCCGCTCGTCCAATCCTGCGGTTTGACCGTGACCACGCTGCCATCCGGCTTGGCGGTGCGGGGGAGCTTCGGGTCGGCCTCCACCTTGTCCAACATGCCGGTGTATTGGGCGGCGGCCCTTTCGAAAACCGCGGGCAGGCGTGCTATCAAGAGGTCCTCGCCCCGGGCGGTGCCGGAAAATAACAAGGCAAGGGCGGGGGCGAGGGAACGAAGGAATGGGGTCATGGGTGGTGGCGTTTGGAGGGAAGTCGGGATGCATACGAAGGGAACGGGGCCCGTCCATCAAGCGGTATTGCGACCCGGGAAAAAACTCCGGTCTTTGTCCTTCAGCCGACCGCCGATTCGCCACCACCCCGCGGCGGTTTTTCGAGCGGAGCATGCCCTGCTATTTCCCTTGTTGTTGCTTGACCCGGCAACGCCATCCCGCCAGTGTGCCGCTCCGCCGCGTGCCCCGATGGCAGCGGTGTGCCCTAATTGAACCAACCTACCGATCAGCCATGGCCGCGAAGATCTACACCACCAAGGACGCTCCGATTGCTCCTCTCAAGAAGAAAACCCTCGCCGTGATCGGCTTCGGCTCGCAAGGCCACGCCCACGCGCTCAACCTCAAGGACAGCGGCATGAAGGTCATCATCGGCCTCTATCCGAAATCGAAATCCCGCGAGGTTGCCAAGAAGCTCGGCTTCGAAGTCATGGATACCG
>JBIPND010000090.1:0-8028 GCA_044374015.1 Luteolibacter sp.
TCACACTCTTCCTGAACGACCCCAGGAAGAATGGGAACCGCTGTTCACCCCATTCGGTGACGCAGCGGACGAGTGCCAGCGGGAATCCTGCCAGAAATGCCAGCGTCTTGAGCCCGACCACGGGCACCTCAATAAAGTCGCCTTCTGGACCGCCAAGTTCGCCGCCGAAATGTTCGCCCCGGATTCCCACGAGCGGAAATCAGCCTGGGACTGGGGATATCTGGCCGGGCTTTGGCATGATTTGGGGAAATTCCCGGAAAAATGGCAGGCCTATTTGAGGGCAAAGAGTGATATCCACTCGGATGAGATCTCCGGAAAAGTCGATCATTCGACAGCTGGAGCGCAACATGCCGTCAAGGTCAGTCCCATTCTCGGACATTTGCTGGGTTACCTGATTGCCGGTCATCACTCGGGCCTGCTGGATGGAACTTCAAACCATGCGTGCCAAGCCTCACGCCTCCTAAAAAACGATCTGCCAGACTGGGAAAATGCCCCTGATGAGATCACTTCCACAGCTGTCCCGGCGTTGCCCGCATTTCTCCAGCGGGATCATTTCTCGCTCGGCCTCTTCACCCGCATGATTTTTTCGAGCCTCGTGGATGCGGACTTCCTCGCGACCGAGGCCTTCATGAACCCCGCTCAGGCGCGAGTTCGCAATCTCGCGCCTGAGGATTCACTTGCCACAATTTGCAGGTTGATCGATGAGCGGATCGACCGCTTCGGCTCACCCTCTCCTGGAGACGCGGTCAATATCCAGCGCAAGGCGGTCGTGGATGACTGCCGCACATCTGCTCTGAACTCGCCCGGGATTTTCTCGCTCACCGTGCCAACAGGGGGAGGAAAAACGCTCTCCTCCCTCAGCTTCGCCCTGCGCCACGCGCTCGCCCACGGTCAGCGGCGGGTGATCTACGTGGTGCCTTTCACGTCGATCATCGAACAGAACGCGGAGGTGATCCGGAAAATCCTCGCCCCGCTGGAGACGGCTTCCTTCACGCCGCTGATCGAACATCACTCGTCCCTCTCGCCAGATAAGGAAAACACCCACTCGCGGCTCGCGGCGGAGAACTGGGACGCGCCGGTGGTTATCACGACGGCGGTACAGTTTTACGAATCGCTCTTCGCCGCCAAGACATCGCGCTGCCGGAAGCTGCACAACATTGCCAACGCCGTGGTAATTCTCGATGAGGCGCAATCTTTACCTGTCGATTTTCTGTCACCCTGTCTGCGGGTGTTGCAAGAGTTGGCGGATCACTATCACACCAGCATCGTCCTCTGCACCGCGACCCAGCCGGCTGTGCATTACGATGCGGACGAGTTTCCGATCGGACTAAAGGACTGCCGGGAAATCATTGGCGACACAGGTTCACTCTTCGCCGCCCTCAAGCGGGTGGAAGTCGAATCGCTCGGCGATGTCAGCGACGCTCTGCTCGTCGGACGACTTGCAAGCCACCCGCAAGTGCTCTGCATCGTCAACCGCCGCAAACACGCCCAGCAGCTTTTCCACCTGCTGGGTGAAGGGGAGGGGAACTATCATCTTTCCGCGCTGATGTGTCCGGAGCATCGTAGCCGAATTCTTGCGGAGGTGCGGGTTCGGCTTTGCGAAGGTCTGCCTGTAAGCGTCATTTCCACGCAACTCATCGAAGCGGGCGTCGATGTGGATTTCCCGGTGGTTTACCGAGCGCTGGCTGGACTGGATTCCATCGCCCAGGCCGCAGGACGCTGCAACCGCAATGGCAAGCTGACCTTGCCGGGGCAAACTTACATTTTCCGACCGGAGGACCAGCGGGGAGAAACGTATTTCCGCGAAACGGCCCAGGTCGCCCACCAACTGCTCGATCTTCATCCCGATCTCCTCGGCGAGGAGGCGATCCGGCACTATTTCGATCTCTACTACTACCAGCAAAAGTCGCGCTGGGACTCGAAGGACATCCTCGGGCAGTTCCGCTTGGACGGGCGGAACCGTGACTTCCCATTTGATTTCAGTTTCGCAACGGTGGCGGATGACTTCCGCCTCATCGAAGACTGGCAGGTTCCGGTGATTGTTCCTTACGACGACAAGGCCCGTGCGCTCATCGAGGATTTGAAAAAGCCCTTCATCCCTTTGAATCGGAAGCTTTTCCGCGCCCTCCAGCGCTACACGGTGCAGATCCCACCGCACCTGCGGGACGCCAATATCCGGTCGTTTGAGGTGCTGCGCGACGGTCAATTCCACGTCCTTGTTTCCACTGATCTCAACTACTCCAACAATTTCGGCCTCACGTTTGATGAGGTCCATTGCAATTCCCAAAAGCTCATTTGCTAACCATCCATGAACTACGGCATCACCCTGAAAGTATCCGGCGACTACGCCCTTTTCTCCCGGCCAGAAATGAAGGTCGAACGCGTCTCCTACGACGTGATGACTCCCTCCGCCGCCCGCGGCGTGCTGGAAGCCATCTATTGGAAACCGCAGATCCGTTGGATCATCGATGAAATCCACGTACTCAGCCCGATCCGCTTTACCAACATCCGTCGGAACGAGATTTCCTCCAAGATCTCAGTCAAGGGAGGCAGCGGCATCAATGCCGCCATGCTCAATCCCGATATCCGCCCGTCGATGGATGTCTCGGAGAACCGCCAGCAACGAGCTTCCCTGTTGCTGAAAGACGTCGCCTATCTGATCAAAGCTCACGTCCTGGTGCTGGATCCACGCATGGAACGCGACGATAAACCCGCCCCCGAGCAAGAAGCCGTTGGAAAACACCTGGAAATGTTCAAGCGCCGCGCGCGCAAAGGGCAGGCATTCCAACAACCTTACTTTGGTTGCCGCGAGTTCCCGGTCCGCTTCGAACTCATCGAAAAGCAAAGCGATCTACCTGCCGCGTGTCCTGATCACGCCGGGGAGAAGGATCTGGGCTTCATGCTGCACGACATCGAGTTCGAGCAAGACCACGCGACCAAAAAGGTGAAATCCACCACTCCTCATTTTTTCCGCGCCTCCATGTGCGACGGCGTCATCAAGGTTCCCCAACTTCCATTCCCCGCCAAAGCATGATCCTCCAATCCCTCAACGAACTTTACTCACGCCTCGCCGCCGATCCGGCCTACGAGATCGCGCCGCCCGGATTCTCGCCGCAGAAGATTAGTTTCAGACTGGTCATCAATCCGGACGGAACCTTCTTCGGAATCGAGGATGCGAGAGTTAAAAACGCGCGTGGAAAGTTGGAACCATTGCGGCTTGAAACGCCGCTTCACGAAAAACGCACCAGCGGGGTCAAAGCTCAGTTCCTCTGTGATAAGCAGGAGTATCTTCTCGGCCGGCAGCTGGCCGGTAAGCGTGAAGGGTCCGGTGCCGAATGCTTTGAGGAGTTTAAAAAGGTTCACCTCGGTTTCGAGCGCTCGATCGCTTCCCCAGATTTTTCAGCCCTTTGCCGCTTCCTCGAAAACTGGTCCACAGAAGAAGCGAAGGAGCATTCGATCCTCGATCAGATTGGCACGAACTTCGGAGCGATTCAGATCCGCGGAAGCCGCGGATACTTGCATGATGATCCTCAAATCAAAGAGTGGTGGATAAGCCAGCAACTTGCCGAGCCGTCAGGGGTCGAGGAACAGTGCTTGGTAACCGGGAAGATCTCGCGAATCTGTCGGATCCACCCGGATATCAAAGGCTTCAAGAGCTCAGTCGCATTAGTCGGTATTCAGGAAAACACCTCGTACGAATCCTACAACCGCTCAAAGGCTGAAAATTGCCCAATCAGCGCAGAGGTTGCCTTCCGCTATGCTACCGCACTGAATGCGCTTCTCGATGGCCCCCAAAAGGCCAAACACAAGATCAACATCAGTGGGGCGACCGTCGTATTCTGGACCGGTGCCCCCTCATTAATTGAGGACTGCTTGGCGGGTTTGTTTGCTCGCGGCTCCCGTGCTGCGGACGAAGTCCAAGATATTTCAAAAAGGCAGCAAATCCAGCGCTTGCTTGAAGCTGTAAGGTCAGGAGCACGGTTCAACGATTTCGGGGGTTCCGACACACCGTTCTTCATTCTGGGTCTGGAACAGCCGAATCCTGGCAGATTCGCCATTCGCTTTTTCCATCAATCCACCCTGGCGGATCTACTAGGCAAACTTCACGACCATCAGAAAGCATTTGAGATCGTCCAGCAGTTCACGGCGGAAAGTGGCAGTTCCAAACCTGACCCTGAGTTCCCCTCAATCATGGACATTCTCAGACAGACGCCACCACCGAAAGGCAATTGGCCCGACGAGGACAAAATCCCGCCTCTCCTCGGCGGTGCGCTTGCCCGCGCGATCATCGCCGGGACGCCATATCCGGAAGGACTCTTTTCCTCCATCATCCGCCGCATCCAAGCGGACCGGACGATTAACTATCTTCGCGTCGCCACGCTCAAGGCGGTGCTTGTTCGAAACCATCAACTATCCATACCCACCATGCTAGACACAGAAAATACAGACCCTGCTTACCTTCTTGGCCGCCTTTTCTCGGCCCTTGAAAAAACCCAGGAAGATGCTCTCGGAAATGTAAACGCCGGAATCCGTGACCGATTCTACAGCGCCGCTTCCGCCACCCCTGCCAGCGTGTTTCCACGCCTGCTCCGCACCTATCAACACCATCTCTCGAAGCTCAACGGCGGATCGAAGGTGACCCGGGAACGACTCGTTCAGGAAATCATGGCATCCATCGACGCCTCCGGCTTCCCAAACCAGTTCGCCCTCAAGAAACAGGGGGTCTTCGCAATTGGCTATTACCACCAGCGCAAGGACTTCTTCACCAAGAAGGAAACAGCTCCTCTCACCGACTCCACAGCAGAAACCGCCTAATCCATCTCCAAACCTCAATCCAACAAACAAATGAACAACCGCTACGACTTCCTCTTCATCTTCGACTGCCAAGACGCCAATCCCAACGGCGATCCCGATGCAGGCAACTTGCCACGCATCGACGTGGAAACCGGCCAAGGCCTCGTCACCGATGTCTGCCTCAAGCGCAAGATCCGTAATTTTGTCGCACTGCCGGTGAACGCAGCACCGGGCAAGCGCATCTTTTTCACCGATGGCTCAGTCCTCAATGATCTCCAACAGGAGGCCCATGACGCAGTCGGCATTCCCGCCGCTGAATCAAAAGCACCCAAGAATGGCAAGAAGGACAAAGCCACCGCGTGGATGTGTGAAAACTACTACGACGTCCGGACCTTTGGTGCGGTCATGTCCACCGAGATCAACTGCGGCCAAGTCCGCGGACCCGTGCAACTCTCGTTTGCCCGTTCGCTCGATCCCATCGTTTCCAGCGAGCACGCCATTACCCGCTCGTCGGTCACCAATAAAAAGGATGCCGAGAAAGAGCGCACGATGGGCCGGAAATTCACGATTCCCTACGGCCTCTACAAAGCCCAAGGCTTCGTTAATCCGTTCCTCGCCGCACAAACCGGTTTCGATGACGCTGATTTGGAACTGCTCTTCCAGTCTTTGGAGAACGCCTTCCAGTTCGACCAATCCGCCGCGCGCCCGGCCGGCAGCATGAATCCCCGCGCCCTGATCGTTTTCAAACACGACAACCAACTCGGCAAGGCTGCGAGCCATAAGCTGTTCGAAACCGTCAGCCTAAAATTGAAAGACGGAATCGAAGTCCCACGGGCATTCGCCGATTACAATCTGACAATCGACGAGTCGGCGATTCCGGAGGGCGTCACCCTCATCCGCCGGATCTAACCTCCAATCCACATGGAGCGCGGAGAAGCCATTTTCACGGAGGATCAGCTCCTCCCGCTTTCCGCGCTCCAGCATTGGCTGTATTGCCCGCGTCAGTGCGGCTTGATCCATCTGGAGCAAGTGTGGGCGGAAAATAAATTCACCGCAGAGGGCCAGGTGCTTCACAAGAAAGCGCACGAGGGGCCAGATGAAATCAAGGCCGGCGTGCGGATCACGCGCAGCATGGCGGTGCGCTCATTCGCGCTTGGGATCTCTGGCCAGTGCGACATCGTGGAGTTTTACTCCGGAGGTCGGATGGTCCCTGTAGAATATAAACGCGGTAAGCCGAAGTCTCACCGCGCGGATGAAGTCCAGCTCTGTGCGCAGGCGATGTGTCTGGAGGAAATGCTCGGGGTGATGATTCCCAGCGGCTGCCTGTTTTATGGAGAGAACCGGCGCCGGACCGCGGTGGAGTTCGATGCCGCTCTCCGCCAACTCGTCACCGAAACCGCCGCCGCGCTGCACGCGATGATCGACTCACGGGTGACCCCGCTCGCTGAATATGAAGCCCGGCGCTGCGACGCCTGCTCGCTCATTGACCTCTGCCAGCCCAAGGCAATGCGCTTCAAGCGCGGTGCCCAAGCGTGGTTCGATTCCAATCTCAAATCACAAATCTGAAACTTCAAATCCGGATAGCGCATGAAACGCCACCTCAACACCCTCTTCGTCACCCTCGAAGGCGCTTACCTGCGCAAGGACGGAGCCGCCATCGAGATCCGCCATGAGGGCGAAACCAAACTCCGCGTGCCGCTGCACAACCTGGACGGCATCGCCTGCTTTGGCTGGGACATCTCCTGCTCCGCCGCGCTGATGGCCGCCTGCGCCGAGGCGAATGTCGCCCTTTCATTCCACAATCCGCACGGGAAATTTCTCGCAGCTTCCAACGGATTCACCTCCGGCAACATCCTGCTCCGCCGCGAGCAATACCGCCGCGCCGATCACGAACCCGCCTCGCTTGCCATCGTCGCCAACATGATCGCCGCCAAATTGGCCAATACCCGCCATGTTCTCATGCGCGCCGCCCGCGACCATGGCGAGAAATCCCCGGAGCGTGCCTACGCCCTCACCAATGCCGCCGATTTCCTCGCCGTCCGCATCGGCCTCGTCGCCCGCGCCACCAGCCTCGACACCCTGCGCGGCATCGAGGGAGATTCCGCAGCCGGCTACTTCGCCGTCTTTCCCCACCTCCTGACCAATCACGACCCTGCCATCAAGATCTCCGGCAGATCCCGCCGTCCGCCGCTCGATCCGGTCAACGCGTTGCTTTCCTTCCTCTATGCACTGCTCATGCACGACTGCCGCAGCGCCCTCGAATCCTGCGGTCTCGATCCCCAATGCGGCTTCCTCCACCGCGACCGCCCCGGCCGCCCGTCCCTCGCGCTCGATCTGATGGAGGAATTCCGCGCCTTTTTCGCTGACCGCACCGCGCTCTCGCTCTTTAACCGCCAGCAAATCACGAGCAAGGATTTCGACATCAAGGAAAACGGTGCCGTCCTCCTCAAGGACGATTCCCGCAAAAAAGTTCTCACTGCCTGGCAGGAGCGCAAACAGGACGAAATCAACCACCCCTTTCTCGACGAGAAGACCACCATCGGCTTCCTGCCGCATCTTCAGGCCCGCCTGCTCGCCCGCCACCTCCGGGGCGATCTCGATGCCTACCCGGCGTTCCTCTGCCGCTGACCGCAATTTCAAATCTCAAATCTCAAATTTCAGATCTCCCATGTACATCCTCGTCACCTATGATGTTTCCACGACGACCCCTGCGGGAAAATCCCGCTTGCGGCGCACCGCCAAAGCCTGCCTCGACTATGGCCAGCGCGTCCAGAACTCCGTCTTCGAGTGCAAGGTCGATCCTGCGCAGCTCGTGACCTTCAAAGCTCGCCTGCTCGACATCATCGATCCCGAAACCGACAGTCTCCGCTTCTACCATCTCGGTAGCAACTGGCACCACAAGGTCGAGCACCACGGCGCGAATGATGGTTATGATGTGGAAGGAACGCTTGTCGTTTGAGCGGCAGGCAGTCATTTTCCGCCTCTTGATGAAGCCGCTCGCCAGTCACGGCGCGAACCCCAAGCGATCTTGAAAACGCCGGGAGGTTCGCGCCAGCAGCTAGGCCTGCCGCTTCCGTTCTTTGACATTTTGAAACAGGAATTTTTCGAGTCCACGGCGTTGGAAACCTTCAGGTTCGCGGATCACTCTTTTCTTCCCCTACGGCGGAAAGGCTTCCAGACTACCGCGGTCGCCCCTCGCAAGAGGGGCGCGGATTGAAACGAGATGATATTCGG
>JBIPND010000091.1:0-8010 GCA_044374015.1 Luteolibacter sp.
GACGAGCCGCATTTTGTTGGCGGGCTGTTTTGCGCCTGCAATGACACGTTGGCTTGCATCCCATTGGATGACATCTTCGCCTTCGGGGGTGATTTTCTGCATGGCGCTGAACGTTTCGCCATCGGCTGTGGTTCCTTCGGCACGGATCAACCATCCCGTTTCAGACGGAGTCCAAACGCCTTCAATGACGCCTCCCTCGGAATCAAACATCCAGGAGACGATGGAATTTTTAGCGGCGTTCCATCCAATGCGAATCGTGCCGGTCTGTGGCTCGGCATCCGCGGTGGTGGTCAGCATTTCACCAGAGAGAAATTTTTCAGAAACATCCCAACCGATTGCTAGATCGAGGCGAACCCCGTCGGCAGTGGTGCTTGTCCATTCACCGATCAGCGCGGCGGAGAGAGCGGCAAGTTGTCCGGCGGCATCAGTGACATCACGCAGGGTGCGGCTGCTTGCGATCAGCCATGCGCCTTCGGCGTTTTTAGCAAGAACCGCCGTGTATGCGATGGAGCGTGGGATAGTGCCTTTCCCGGGCGGGGTGAAGTGCGCCCTGCCATCCTCAATGGCGATGTCCGGAGTGACGAGACGGACGGATGAAACCTCGATGGCGATCGAAGATGCGTTTTCATCCGCAAGCACGTCAGAATAGTGAGCTTCGATCTCTGCGCGGCTACTGGTGATTTCCTCACCGGAAAGATCTGTTAGTTCCCCATCCACAGTGAAGAGCTTAGCGATGGCGGCGGCATCCTTTTTGTTGTATGCGTCGACGAAATCGCTGGCAGCCTTATGCAAGCCTGCGATGTCAGGGGTCGGTTCATCGGCATACAAGACCGGGGCATAGAGCACCAAGGCGAGGCAGGCAGTTAAAATTACGTGCTGTTTCATTGGATAGGTGGTTTAGGGTGTTGATTCAGGAGTGAGTCATGGCGCTACGGGTTTCGGAAGAGCAGCGAGCAACTCCCCCGAGCCGGCCCCCCACTTTGTCACGCATTTGAAGAGCTTGGTAACAGGGACGTTGATGGGATGTACCCTATCGTGCGCAATGATCAGGATGGAACCTGCCGCAGGCGTGGGAGCGGAGGGTATGAATACGGTGCAAAGCTCGCCTTCATGACGCTCGATAATGAAGCAAGGTGCAAGAGCTTCCTCGATTTCGACGAGCGCGGGTTCGAAGCCCTTCCTTTCCTCAAGATCGCCGATCTGACTAGCGAGGCCGCGTATCGTCGTGTAGCCGGGAATTTTCTCCAGAACCGCTTTCTCCGCCGCATTTTTCATATTGAGACCGATCGCCGACTGAATGAGCGCGCCTACGATGAAGCAGATCAGCAGCAGCACGACGACCGCGATGAGTAGCGGGTGTATGATGTTTTTCGGAAGAGCGGCACTGATCGGCTTAACTACGACTTCCAGCTTGAACAGCATTTTCAGCAGAAGCAGGACAGCGAGCCACGCTGGCAGCACGACAAGCGCGCCAGCGATCAGGGCGGTTTTGAGAAATTTAACTGGTGCTGACATCATTGCGGACTAGGGAGTTGGTGCCGTTACGGGAGTCACACAACGGAAACCCAAGTGATTGCTTGCGGTGCTGACCTCGCCCTTGCCGCGGGTGCCGGTCATGTAGCGCGTGCAGTATTTAATGGTGCAGAGAAATGATCCGCCGCGGTGGATGCGCTTCTTTTCAGAAGGCTCGGCAGGGTCGTAGGGCGTTGACGGGCCTTGTGGATTGCGGGTGACGCCGCCGGCGAGTTTTTGGCGTGCATAGGTGTCCACCCGATACCAATCGCTGCAGCATTCCCAGACATTTCCGGCCATGTCATATAGTCCGTAGGGGTTGGGCGGGTATTGCTTGGTGGGTGCAATGCCTTTGAATCCGTCTTCACCAGTGTCGCCGTTCTCAACCGGAAACTCACCTTGATAGATGTTTGCCTGAAACTTTCCATCGACCTTCAATTCGTTTCCCCAGGTGTAGCGCTCTCCGGTTTTGCCGCCTCGCGCAGCGAATTCCCATTCAGCTTCTGTCGGCAAGCGCTTGCCTGCCCATTTCGCATAAGCTTCGGCATCCGCATGGGCGACTTGGACGACAGGATAATGATCGCGACCCACAATGTCGCTCTCGGGACCGGTTGGGTGCCGCCAGTTCGCATCCAGCACGTAGCTCCACCATTGAAGGTGCTTGTCGAGTTTGACAGGATGCGGTGTGGGCGCGAACACCGTGGAGCCAGCCACAAGATTCTCCGGTGGCGCGCTTGGGAATTCCTCCTGCGTCGGCACTTTCTCGGCGATGGTGACGTATCCGGTTGCATCCACAAATTTTTTAAACTGGGCGTTTGTCACTTCCGTGGCATCCATCCAGAAGGCATCCACATACACCCTGTGGATCGGCGTAGCGTCTCGGGTCACGCCAGGTAGATCGCACACCCCTTCGCAGGCCTTGTCGCTGCCCATCGAGAACTCGCCCCCGGGGATCCAAACCATCCCTTCCGGCGCGGACGTTGGTGCAGGAATCTGATTCGGTATGGTAGGCTCGAAGGCTGATTGAGCGGCAGATGGCATGGCGCTCCCAAGCAACGCGCAAAGGATTCCGGTGATGGCTGGAGCGTATGATTTCATCTGGCTTGGGGGAAACAATGAAGAATCAGAATCGGAAGGTCATTCCAATCGCCGGGCCGTGCGCGACGGTATCGACCAGGAAGCCGCCGTCCGAGTAATCCACGCCCAGTCCCCGGTAGCCGACGAGCGCGGAGATATTCTCGCTGAAGCGATAGCCAAGAGCGGCGTTTGCCTGCCAGATCAGATCCGAATTCACGCCGAAACCACCGATGTCGCCGCCCGCTTGGAGAAACCAACGGTCGTTGATTTCCCAGAAACCGTGCATGCCGATGACCGGATCGATCCATGATTTGCTGCCATCCACATTGAGCGTTGGAGCCGCGCCAGTGAGGGCGATATCTGTGGAGAGATAGCTATAGCGCGCTCCGACGAACGCGGTGAGCTTGGCGTTATCTTCGCTGATGACTTGGTAACCTGCGTGGACGTGGCCGAAAAACTGGTCGAAATCGACGGTCGCATTGGTGAAGGGGGCAGCAGCTACTGGCAAAGCGCCACCGGAGGAGAAAGCGCCGTAGATACCATCGAAGCCAAAGACCCAGCGATCATATCCGGCCTCGGCGGCAAGCATGAAGGCCATTTCGAGATCTTCCAGAGTGTCTTTGAACGAAATGTCCACGGGTGCGACGTTCCCAGCCACTCCCATATCACCTTCAGTGGCGGTAACCCAGCCATAAGGGGTGATCGTAAGCCACCAGGAGGAATCTTGTTTGTTGACTTGAATTTCCGCGGTTTCGACGGGCGGAGTTCCGGCGAAAGCGGGGGAGGCAGCGATTGCGAGTATGAAGAATGCGAGTTTCGTTTTCATGGTTCAGTTTTGAGAAATGATCAGTTGGTTAGCTTTTAGGAAAAAGGAAGGTCATGCCGAAGCGCAAGCCCCACTCGGGGCCACCGGTGGGCGTCTCGACGTAGTAACGGGCGCCGACGAAGGCCTGCACC
Source organism: Luteolibacter sp. (assembly GCA_044374015.1). Lineage (GTDB taxonomy): Bacteria > Verrucomicrobiota > Verrucomicrobiia > Verrucomicrobiales > Akkermansiaceae > Luteolibacter. Next base: position 3,547 of record JBIPND010000091.1, read on the forward strand.
GGCTGGTCGCCGATTTTGAAGAGCTGGCTAACCACGAAGTTCACGGGAACGATCCATTGTTCGTTTTGCCAATCGTAGGTGGTTTCCGTATTGAGGCTGAAGGTGGTCTTGGTGGGCGTGATGTAGGAAACGAAGGGCTGGAGGAAGGTGGCGTTGACCGCGCCGCGGCTGTCATCGCCCGCGAAGTCCCAGATATGGTTGGCGAGTGCGCCGTAAGTCCATGCCCCCTCTTGTTTCAGGACTACCGCAGTAGGGCCGATACCCCATTTCTCGCCACCTAACAGATCATCGGTGGCGCTGGGAATGAGAAACGCCGGGCCGACACCCCAGATCGGGGAGCTTTCCTTCGGCGAGAAAAAGAAACTCTGGGTAATATCGCCGAGTCCGGATGCATCAAGCGCATCGCCGGCAGGAGCGAGACCTTCCTGATCGATGACGGGAAGGATCGTGCGCGAGATCACGTTCCAATCCTCACTGATGCTGAAAGGAATCACCGGCTGGATATTGGTGCGCCAGATGGTGCCGTCGCCCGGGCCGACACCGAAGTCTAGATTGCTCTGGATTGGAACGCTGATGAGATCGGCGACGGGATTTGCAAGCTTCTGAGCAAGGTCGGCATCCTGCGCTTGAAGCGCGGTGGTGGCGATAGCAAGAAGGGTGATCGTTGTTTTCAATGGAATATTTTTGTTAGAGATTTACCTGAGCTCGACGATAAACTTGTCGATGCCGTAGTTGGTGGATAGCCCCGCGGTTTTGCCGGTGAGGTAGATGACCGTGCCTTTGTCGTTCGCGAGCCTCTCATGCATCTTGCCGTTGAGCAGAGTCAAACCGCTGCGCGCTCCGGTATAGGTGCCGGGAAAAGCGGACAGTGATTTGAGATGATAGACCTTGCCGGTGGCGTGGATCGTTTGGGCACCGAGACCGCCTACGCCAATTGATTTGATCGAGATCGGGTGGCTGCGTCCCTGATAACGAAGGGTGCCGCCGCCGCTGGCTGCGGAGCCGTAGTACGAAGCCTGAGCGATGTCCACGCTAACAGTTGCGTCCGGCGGGCCGCTGGGTGCCGTGGGGTCGTTGGACATCTTGGTGGCGCAGCTTGCCAGAAGCAGGGCGGCGAGGGCGGTGGTCAGTTTTGTTTTCATGGATTGGTTTGGTGAGTATTTTACAGAAGGTAGCGAAGGCAGCGAAGGTGGAGGTGGAGGTGGAGGTGGTTTGGGATCATTTTTTGTCGGGTGGAAAAATGGTTTTCCAGTCGTCTTTCATGCTGGTGACCGTCCAACTCTTGGCCTTGGCTTCATCGAGGCCATTGTCGAGCTTGCCGATGTGGCTTACTCGGTCGTAGGCCCACTCGCGCTCGGCGTCGGTGTGGTGGATATAGAGGCAAAAACTTGGGCGGGTGTTGGCGGCGGTCCACTGGAGCATCTGTAGGTCGCCGTCTGAATTGCCAGCGGCGAAGATGGGGCGGCGGCCGATGTGGCGCTGGATGCCGACGGGCTTGCCGTGCTTGTCGTCGTTGTGGGCGATCTCCGGAAGTTTGATGAGGACGGGATTGGCATCGCGGAGTTCATACTTGAGTCCACCGCTGCTGCCGATGACCTCCTGGGGCGGAATGCCGTAAACTCTCTCCGTCCATGGCCGCATGAACTCGATGCCGCCGCCGGAGACGATGAAGGTTTTGAAACCGTTGGCGCGAAGGTAGGCGAGCAATTCCAGCATCGGCTGATAGACCATTTCGGTGTAAAGCTTGTCCGTCGTCGGATGCTTAGCGGTGGTGATCCATTCGGTGACGGCCTTTTCAAATTCCTCCGTGGTCAGACCGGCATGGGTGGCCATGACGACCTGTACCAGCGAGGCTTCGCCACCTACAAGAGCAGCCTTCATATCGCCTTTGAGCAACGACGCGAATGGCTCCTTTTCCTTCCACTCGGGATGTTGCGGCGCGAGGGTTTTGATGCGGTCCATCGCGAAGAAGAACTGGAAATACATCGGCTGCTCCGCCCAGAGGCAGCCGTCGTTGTCGAAAACCGCGATGCGTTCTGGCACGGGGACAAAGTCAGGCGTGCCTTCCTTGGTGACCTTTTCGACAAAGGAAATGATCGCCTTTTTCGACGCGCCCTCGTTCCAAGAAGGGAGTGAATCGGCGGCGCTGGCGGAGTTGATCCAAGCCAGGCTGGCGATAAGGGTGGCGAGTAGTCTTCTCACTTCACAAGGTAGTTAAGGGATGTCTTGGCATCACTTGACGCGCTCGATATCGCCAGGCTTCCAAGTCCGGTCGATAGCGGCTTCGGTGGGGCCGTAGAGGCGGATGATGGCAAAGTAGCCCTTCCCCGGGACGGTCGCGAGCCAGTTGCCTTCCTTGCCCTCGGGAGCTTTCGGTCCTAGGAAAAGTTCGGTGCTGCCATCGGGATTCAGCGCGGGTTTGTCGCGGGAACCGAGCGAGGGAAACGACTGGCCGTTGGCGAGGCCGGAGGCGTTTTCGGCTTCGTAAAGCGTGACCGACCAGAAGTTCGCTGCCGGAATATTGGCAGGCAGACTGAGCTTGTAGTTGCTGCCGCCGGAGAGGGGCGTGCCTGCGCCATCGGTGAAGGCGATCATGTAAGCCGCTCCCTTGCCGGGGATTTTCGACAACATGCCGGGACTGACGGAATAGTAGTTGGTGAAAAACCAGATCCGCGCATCGAGGTCGAGGTAGCCACCGGCGGTATTTTTCCAAGACAGATCGAGGTTCTTGAGCGGTCCGGGAGGGGCGATGTTGTCCAACGGGTTGATCCACTGGCGGTCCGGATAGAGTTTCAGCGAGCCGGCGGCACTCGCGGTCTGGAAGCCGATGACGCGGCTCATTTTATAGGCGGTTTTCGCGGCGCGGTCGAACATGCCGCGGGTCTTTTCCTCCGGCGTGAAGGGTTGGCCTTTGATGATGCCGATGGAGGCTAACAATCCTATCGAATCGGACTCAGCCAGATGGGAGCCCTCGCTATCAACGAGCTTTTTGAGGTCATCGAAGACGCTGCCATCGCTTACGGGAAGCAAGTTCGCCGGGACGCCGGAGGCATCGGGGAACACCATCGGCTTGGCCTCGCCGTTGAAAGGGTGGATTCTCACCTTCTCCACATGCGCCACGGCGGGGGCGAGGTTCTTCGGGTCTTCATAAAAGCCGCGCAGGAAAACGAAGACGTTGTTGGTGCCGGAGCGATAGACAAAATAGCCCTCGGGTATCGGCCCGTCGTAGCCGGGTGGAAGAATGAGGAACTTGCCGCCTTTCCCCGCATCGGGCCCGGGCAGACCCACATCGCCTGCAAATTTGCCGTCTTCGACCGGGATCGGACGTTGCCAGAAATCCAGCAGGATACCTTGGAGTCCGGGAGGCGCGTCCAACACCATCGGGCCGTCCTTGCCGAGGTCCAGATAGCTCATGGCGTAGAGCACATCGGAGTTCGGGGTGGTCACGAGCGTCTTGGCATCGAGACGTTTTTTCCAGATGGGCAGAATGTGGTAACCCGCACCGAAAACTTTTTCGGAGCCGTTCTTCATGCCGAGCGTGTTGATGAGCGGCAAGGCCCAGAGGTAGGTCTGTGTGGCCCGCTGGAAAAGCAGTTCATCGCGCAGCAATGCGGCGGAGTCCGCCGTGGGGCGGTTTTCTTCAAAGGGTGTGTCGGCCAGCGCGTCGAAGCGTGACGTTTGTGCTTGGGTCAAGCTGGTGGTGAGAACTAATGAGCAGGCGACAGTGATGGTGAGAACCGTTTTCATTTCCATGACTTTTGTTAAGGTTATTTCAACACCTTGATATCTGGCAGCACCCAGGAACGGTCGAAGTAGGGTTGGGTGGGGCCGTAGAGACGGAAGTAGGTGAACCAACCTTTGTCGGGAAGGGTCTGAATCCAGTTGCTTTCCGGCTTTCCGACCGGTGCCTGCGGGCCAAAGTAAAGGTCCACGGAACCGTCGTCGTTTTTCACGATCTTGTCGCGCGACGAACGGTCTGGCTGCACGCCGGTGTCCACAAAGCAGCGCGTTTCGTTGTCATAGACGGTGAAGGACCAGAACTGCGCCACGGGCGCATCGGGCGGGACGTGCAGGGTGTAGGTCTTGCTGCCGTCGAGCCAATGGCCATCGCTGTCCTTCGATGACTCGAGGTAGACCTGCCCGAAGCCCACGGTGCGGCCCATCATGCCGACGGAAACGCCGACCGCTTCATAAAACCAGGAGGCTCGTTCGTCGATCTCCGTGTAATGCGGGGCTTCCTGATTCGTCTCCTTGAGGAACAGGGAGATCTCCCACTTTTTGCCAGGCCAGACGGTCACGCCTTTGAAACGCTTTTCAAAACCAATCGTGCGCGCCATCAGTTCGCCTACCTGGGCTGCCTCCGTTAGGATCTGCTTCTGCCGTGCATCGGGCTCGAAGGGCTTGCCCTTCTCGATTCCCAGCGGCTTCAGCATGCCGAGGATCATGCGGTCCCGCTCGTGCGGG
>JBIPND010000092.1:0-7957 GCA_044374015.1 Luteolibacter sp.
GCCGCCGACGGTGGCGCTGGACTTGAGGCTGTTGTGCTTGGACATCTCGGAATGAGGTTAAAGATCGCGGGAGGCGGAAGCTAGGGACGGCTTTTCCCGCTGGCAATCCGAAAAAGGGGATTTTTTTGTGACGGCTCACGGCCGGTATGCATGCCGGTTCCGCAGCACCGACTGGAACACCGGCGGCGGGTTGCAAATCCGCGTGACCAGATCGTCCCAGATTTCCCGGCCTTTGAGAATCTCCACCTCGATCCGCAGGAAATAGACCGGCACGTCGATCGAGGCCGGCTTGGGAAAACGCACCGCGTCTTTTTCCGTGGTCACGATCAACTCCATGTCCCGTTCCACGCAGCGCTGCATGAAATGCTCCACTTCCTTGCGGGAAAACCGGTAGTGATCGGAAAAACGCCGCTGGATCTCCACCCGCGCGCCGAGTTTTGCCAGCGAGCCCTCGAACGCCTCCGGCACCGCGATCGCGCTGATCGCTCCGACCCACTTGTCCTTCAGGAACTCCAGCGGCTGGCGCTCGCGCGTGAAGACGTCTTCCAAATAGATCGGCCCGTGCGTGCACTCGATGATTTCCGCCGTCTTGTTATATTTCCGGATGCGGGAAACCAGCGCTTCGTTCGAGCTGCCGGTGCATTTCGTGATCAGGATGTAGCTCGCGCGGCGCAAATTTTTCGGCGGCTCGCGCAGCGTCCCGCGCGGCAGCAGCGCCTCCGTGCCGAACGGCGAACCGGCGTCCACCAACACGAGGTCGATCGAGTGCGCGAGATCGAGATACTGCATCCCGTCATCGAGTAAAAGCGTGTCCGCATCGAGCTGGCCGACAGCGAAAAGCCCGCCTTTCACCCGGTTCTTGTCCACCACCACTGCCACGCCGTCGAGATTGCGGGCCAGCATGAACGGCTCGTCGCCCGCGTGTCTCGAATCCAGCAACAGCGCGCTTCCCGTCGAGACGACCTTGGGCATTTTTTCCTCCGGCACCGCCCGGCCCTTCGAGTCCTGCCACTTCTGCGGCCGGTCGAGCTTCTTGCTCTTGTAGCCGCGGGAAAGGATCGCCACCCGCCGGCCGCGGTCGCGCAGCGATTTCGCCAACAGCTCGACCACCGGCGTCTTGCCCGTGCCGCCCACCGTGATATTTCCGATAGCCACCACCTGCGTCCCCAAATGATGCTGCGCGCGCCAGCCGCTGCGGTAGCGCCAGAGCCGGATCTGCACGATCACCCGGAAAACCCCGGAAAGCGCCCGCATCGCGAACCGCATCAGCGCCGCCCGCAAGCCCTTGGCGCGCCCGAAGATCACATCCGCTCCCCAGCGTTCGAGTTCTTCGATGAGTTCCTTCATGGCCTGCGCCGACCATGTCCCGCGCTACCGCTTGCGATCAAGCGCCAATCGGCAGTGGGAAAGGTGGCTGGAGCTTCCTAACCCCAGCCCGTACAAGGGGCTTCCCGGCTTATAGGCCTGCGGCAACAGCTCGGAAACGTTGAAATATCAGGCATCTCAGGATTTCTGAAAATTTTTCTTGGCAACCCGGCATTAATCCATACCGTTCGCTCCAGATTAACGAATGCACCTTTCAAAAAAAGCTGAATACGCGCTGCGCGCCACCATCCACCTCGGCATCGCGACCGAAGTGGGCCGCGGCACCATCTCCGGCGCCGAGCTCGCCGAGTCGAACCGGCTGCCCCTGAAATTCGTCGAGCGGATCCTCCAGGAGCTGCGCGAAGCCGGGCTCGTCGAGACCCACCGCGGAAAATTCGGCGGCTATTCGCTCGCCAAGCCCGCGTCTGAAATCGGCATCGGCCAGCTCGTCCGGCTGATGGACGGCCGCCTCGCCCCGATTTGCTGCGCCAGCGAAAACGCCTACCAGCCCTGCACCTGTCCCGACGAGGACCACTGCGGCCTGCGGATGGTGATGATCGACGTCCGCAACGCCATCGCCAACATCCTCGACCGCTACACCGTCGCCCAAGTTGTCGAAGTCACTCTGCGGAAAATGCGCCGCGACGGCATCGTCCCGCCATTCGCCACCGCCGACTCGCTCGCCACCGCGGTTGCGCCCCACCGCAAAGCCGACCCCGCCGACGGATTCCTCGCCGGGCTTTCACAACTCGCCACTCTCACTTCCACTCCCGATGAACACGATCACCTCTGAACGCTCCACGCCCGACGGCCCCAAGACCGATTGGCTCGAAGTCGTCCGCCAGAACGTGGCCAATCTCCGCTTCGGCTCGGTCCAGATCACCGTCCACGACGGCCGCGTGACCCAGGTCGAAAGCATTGAGAAGACCCGCTTCGTCGCCTCCCGCGACGAGACCGGCCCCGGCCAGAAATAACGCTTCCATCACGCTCCAAGAGACCGACCGGACCACCGGAGGAATCGACCAGCGCGCAACTGCCCCCGGCGTCATCCACGCCGCGGCCCGCGCATGGTCATCCTCCGCCCCCGGCCGGTCTCTTTTTTTGCATCCAAAATTCTCCCACGCCCACCGCACTAACGGGGGTATCTTAACAACTGCGAAAGCTCACCGGAAAACCGGACGCGGACGCTCCGCAGACATCCATGAAAACAACACAACACCATCGCATCGCAACTCCACTGATCGTCATCGCCGCGTTCCCGCTGCTCGCCAGCGCGCAGGACAACTCCACCGAATTCGTCGAGCCCAACGCCTTCGACAAGATCTGGAACTACGCCACCCTCTACAAGGACGACCTCAATCCCATCCTCCAGGAGTTCAAGCTCCGCGGCCGCTACCAGGGACAATACTGGGATGTCGACGCCGACCAAGGCAGCCAGAGCCACTGGGAAGACCGCCGCTCGCGCTTTGGTTTCGACGCCAAACTCTTCGACAAGAAAATCGAAGTCCGCGCCGACTTCCAGAGCAACGACCAGTTCACCGACTTCTACGACGGCCTCGTCGACGCCTACATCCGTTGGAAACCCAACTCATCCATCACCGTCACCGCGGGCAAAACCAAACCGCTGCTCGGCCAGTTCGACTGGCTCGAATCCACCACTACCCAGCCCACCTTCGAGCGCTCGCAAATCTTCAATCAGCTCGGTGTCAACCGCGCCACCGCACTCACCGTGGAAGGGACGAAAGACGCATGGTCTTGGCGCGCCGGGATTTACTCAAACGACACCCCCGCCACCACCGGCGGCAGCGGAGCTTTTGGCGACGGCGAGTTCGGAGATTTCAACGGCGGCATCTCCTACACCCTCGGCGGCGGCTATGACTTCAAGCATCTGTTGGACTTGGAAAAAGCCGACTTCCGCCTCGACTGGCTCCACAGCGAGCGCGAGCAAGGCGATCTCGTCCTGGGCAAATACGATGACATCGTCTCCGCCACCTTTTTCGTGAAGGAAGGCTACGCGACCGTCGTCGTCGAAGGCTTCTCCGCAACCGGCGGGGACGGCAATAACAGCGACGTCTTCGGGTTCTACATCCAGCCGGCCTACGACATCATTCCGAAGAAACTTCAGCTCGTCGGCCGCTATTCCTACGCCAACAGCGAGGGCCCGCTCGGAGTCAGCGGACAATCCCGCTACGAACGCAAGGTCGCTTCCAATAAAGGACTCGGCGACGCCTATCAGTCGCTCTACGGCGGCGCCCAATACTTCATCCACGGCGACAAGCTGAAGCTGATGGCCGGAGCCGAATGGGCAACCCTCGAAAATGACAAGGGCGACTCCTACGACGGATTGACCTTGCTCACCGGCATCCGTTTGTCGTTTTAATATCAAACCCGCATCCGACTCTTTTCTATAATCATCATGAAACTAATCGCACTTCTGTCATCCCTCCTCGCCACCAGCGTCTTCGCGGACGAACTGCTCAACGTCTCCTACGATCCCACCCGGGAATTCTACCAGGAGATCAACTCGGCATTCGCCAAACAATGGAAACAGCAGACCGGCAAATCCCTCACCGTCAAACAATCCCACGGCGGCTCCGGCAAGCAGGCGCGCTCGGTCATCGACGGCCTCAGCGCCGATGTCGTCACCCTCGCCCTCTCCGGCGATATCGACTCCATCGCCCAGCAAGCCAATCTACTGCCCAAGGACTGGCAGGCCAAGCTACCGGATAACAGCTCGCCCTACACCTCCACCATCGTCTTCGTGGTGCGGAAGGGAAATCCCAAGGCCATCAAGGACTGGGACGATCTCGTCCGGCCCGGCGTCAAGGTGATCACGCCCAACCCGAAGACCTCGGGCGGCGCGCGTTGGAACTACCTCGCCGCCTGGGCCTACGCCGACCGCAAGTTCGGCGGCGACGAGGCGAAGGTGAAGCAGTTCATCGGCGCGCTCTACAAGAACGTGCCCGTCCTCGACACCGGCGCCCGCGGCTCCACCACCACCTTCGCCCAGCGCGGCATCGGCGACGTGTTCCTGTCATGGGAAAACGAGGCGCACCTGATCGAAAAGGAATTCCCCGGCAAAACGCAGATCATCATTCCGTCCATCAGCATCCTCGCCGAGCCGCCGGTCGCGGTCGTTGAGAAAAACGCGAAGAAGCACGGCACCACGGAGCTGGCGAAGGCTTATCTCACCTACCTCTACAGCGCCGAGGCTCAGGACATCGCGGGCAAGAACTTCTACCGCCCGCGCGACGCCAAGGCTCTCGAAAAGTGGTCGAAGAACTTCCCCGCGATCAACCTCGTCACCATCGACAAGGACTTCGGCGGCTGGACCAAGGCGCAGAAGACCCACTTCGACGACGGCGGCACCTTCGACCAAGTTTACGGCAACCGCTAACTAACGATCTATGTCCAAACGACGCGTCATCCCCGGATTCGGGCTGTCGATGGGGTTCTCCATCACCTACCTCAGCCTGATCATTCTCATCCCGCTCGCGGCCTTGTTCCTCAAGGCCGCGACGCTGGGACCCGCCGAGTGGTGGTCGATCCTGACCTCTCCGCGGATGATCGCCGCCGCCAAGCTGACCTTCGGCGCCAGCGCCGCCGCGGCGCTGGTCAGCACGGTCTTCGGCCTGCTCGTCACCTGGGTTCTGGTCCGCTACCGCTTCCCCGGCCGCAAGCTGTTGGACGCGATGGTGGACCTTCCCTTCGCCCTGCCGACCGCCGTCGCGGGCATCACCCTCACCGCCATCTACGCGCCCAACGGCTGGCTGGGGGAAACCCTGGCGAAGTGGGGCATCGAGGCCGCCTACAGTCCGCTCGGCGTGTTCATCGCGCTTACCTTCATCGGCTTTCCCTTCGTCGTCCGCACCTTGCAGCCGGTGATGGAAGACTTCGGCAGCGAGTGCGAGGAAGCCGCCGCCACCCTCGGCGCGGGCCGCTGGACGATCTTCCGGCGGGTGATTTTCCCGATGTTTATTCCGGCGCTGATCACCGGCTTCACCCTCGCCTTCGCGCGGGCCATCGGCGAATACGGTTCGGTCATATTCATCTCGGGAAATTTGCCGATGAAGACCGAAATCCTGCCGCTGCTCATCGTCTCGCAGTTGGAGCAATTCAAATACGAAGCCGCCGCCGTGATCGCCGCCGGCATGCTCATCGTCTCCTTCGTCCTGCTGTTTCTCATCAACCTGCTCCAGCGCCGGCTCAACTGGCAGAACCGCTAACTCCCCATGTCCCGCTCCTCCGTCACCACCGAATCCGCGCCCGTCCGCCTGCTCCTCATCGGCACGGCCGTCGCGTTTCTATCATTATTCCTGCTGCTGCCGCTGGCCGCCGTTTTCGTCGAGGCCTTCCGCAAGGGCTGGGAGGTTTTCCTTGCCTCGCTGCACGAGCAAGCCGCGCTCGACGCGATCAAGCTCACGTTGTTAGCCGCCGGCATCTCGGTGCCGCTCAACACGCTCTTCGGCGTCTCCGCCGCCTGGCTGGTGACGAAATTCAAGTTCCGCGGCCGCTCGCTGCTCGTCTCGCTGATTGATTTGCCCTTCGCCGTCTCCCCGGTCATCGCCGGTCTCGTCTGGGTTCTGCTGTTCGGCGCGAAAGGTTGGTTCGGCCCGTGGCTGGCCGAGCATGACATCAAGATCATCTTCGCGCTGCCCGGCATCGTCATCGCCACCGTGTTCGTGACTTTTCCCTTCGTCGCGCGGGAACTCATCCCGCTGATGGAAACGCAGGGCAGCGACCAGGAGGAAGCCGCCGTCACGCTCGGCGCTAGCGGCTGGCACATCTTCTGGCGCGTCACGCTGCCTAACATCAAGTGGGGGCTGCTCTACGGCGTGCTGCTTTGCAACGCCCGCGCCATGGGCGAGTTCGGCGCCGTCTCCGTGGTCTCCGGCCACATCAGCGGCGAGACCAACACGCTGCCGCTCCACGTCGAAGTGCTCTACAACGAATACCAATTCAGCGCCGCCTTCGCCTGCGCCACCCTGCTCGCCTTCCTCGCGCTCATCACCCTCAGCCTGAAGACCGCCGTCGAGCACTTCACCGGCCACTCCTCCCAGAACAACCACTGACCATGTCCATTTCCATCCAATCCATCAGCAAATCCTTCGGTGCCTACACCGCCTTGGAAGACATCTCGCTCGAAGTGCCCGACGGCTCGCTCACCGCGCTGGTCGGTCCGTCCGGCTCTGGCAAAACCACCCTCCTGCGCATCGTCGCCGGCCTCGACTTCGCCGATCCCGGCCCCGGTAAAATCGCCTTCCACGGCGAGGACGTCATTGACATCCCCGCCGCCAAACGCGGCGTCGGCTTCGTCTTCCAGCACTACGCGTTGTTCCGCCACATGACCGTCGCCCAGAACATCGCCTTCGGCCTCAGCGTGCTGCCCCGCGCCGCCCGCCCGAAAAAACCCGAGATCCGCGACCGCGTGAAAGAGCTTCTCAAGCTGGTGAAACTCGAAGGCCTCGACCTCCGCCGCCCGCACGAGCTTTCCGGCGGCCAGCGCCAGCGCGTCGCCCTCGCTCGCGCCCTCGCCATCCGGCCCAAGGTCCTACTGCTAGACGAGCCGTTCGGCGCGCTCGACGCCCAGGTCCGCAAGGACCTCCGCCGCTGGCTGCGCGTGTTTCATGATGAAATCGGCCTCACCACCCTCTTCGTCACCCACGACCAAGAGGAAGCGCTGGAGCTCTCCGACCAAGTCGTCGTCATGCGCAACGCCCGCATCGAGCAAGTCGGCAAACCGCAAACCGTCTATGACCATCCGCGCAGCCCCTTCGTTTACGAGTTCCTCGGCAACGTCAACAAGCTCCACGCCGGCAAGGACGTCCGCTACGTCCGCCCCCACGAAATCGACGTCCTCTTCGCCGCCGAGTTCGATCCCGCCACCGACTCGCTCGCCCGCGTCCAACACCTCTTCTCCGCCGGACCCATCGCCACCCTAACCGTGAAACTCGCCGACGGCCAATTCCTCGACATCGAGCTCTCGCGCCGACACCTCGCCGAGCTCAGCCTGAGCGCCGGCGACGAAGTGGCCGTCCGCCCGCCACCACTCGAGCAGGGTCAAGGCTGACCCGCGTCAGATCGTCCGGATAGGCGTGGTTGCCTATTGGCCTCAATTCTCATTCCGGCGGCCGCCGAGAGCCATCATCAGGAAATACGCGAGCTGGGCGATCGAGCCGACTGCGGCGGCGAAGTAGGTCATCGCGGCCCAGAACAGCGCGTTCTTGGCTTTATCATGCTCCATGCTGGCGGCGACTCCGCTGCTTTCCATCCAGGCAAGGGCGCGGCGGCTGGCGTCGAACTCGACGGGCAGCGTGATGACCGAGAAAACCGTGGTGACTCCGAAAAGCACCACCCACGCCCACAGCATCATCGGGCTGTGGGCCACGCCGACGCCGAGGATACCGATGATCATCAGCCAGTTGAGCATCTTGCTCGAGAACTCGACGGCTGGCACGAGCTTCGAGCGGAGTCCGAGCCAGTGGTAAGCCTGCTGGTGCTGGACGGCGTGGCCGCATTCGTGGGCGGCCACGGCGGCGGCGGCCACGGAGTTCACGGAATAAACCGACTCGCTGAGATTGACGGTTTTTTT